>NZ_JBEXGU010000051.1:0-53674 GCF_040607515.1 Streptosporangium sp. NPDC005286
ATCGGCGGCGCGGCCGGGGCGGCAGCGGCTCGGCAGCCTGCGGGGCGGCCAGCACCTCGGCGAGCGCTTGGCCGTTGGCCGTCTCGGCCAGCTCCCGTAGCGCCCGCAGGCTCCGCCCGGTCTCCAAGGAACGCCCGGCGCGGGCCGGGTCGGCGGCGATCTTGCGCAGCACCGCGGCCCGGTTGGCGATCTCGCGGCGGGCCCGCGTCATCTGCGCCGCGTAGTCCGGATCGGCCAGAGCGAGGGTACGGCCGAGCGTCCACGCGGCGGCGTAGCTGACGTCGAACAGGCCGTGCTCTTGTTCGTAGATCAGGGCGTGGTCGGCCGTCGTGTGGCCGGGCGCGAGGCCGGGATCCGGCACCGGTGGCGCGGTGACCGGGGTGAACGGTCCCCGGTACCAGGCGTAGGTCGCCTCGCCCGACAACGTCCGGAACGGCACCGGCGTATACCCCAGCCGCAGCCGTTCCCGCGCGTAGGTCTCGGCCGGATCCGCTGTGCCCTCCGGCGCGGGGACGTTGACGCGCAAGGCGAGGTTTTCGCGGTCGGTGCGGCTGGGGGCGACCAGGTTGTCGATCAGGCCGGGGATGTCGAGGACGTTGTCGGGGGCGTGGTGGAACGACCATGACCACAGGGCGCACAGCCGTACGGCGTCGTGGCCGGTGGGCGGGTTCGGCGCGGCGTGCGGCTCATAGCCCTCCAGCGACACCAGGTGGACGGCGTAGCGGCCGGGCACGCGGGCGAACCGGTTGGCGGTGATCACCGCATAACGGCCCTCGACGATGTCCTCGCCGCGCTGGCGAAGGGTCGGGACGGTCACGTCGCGCACGTGCGCCAGGTAGTACAGCTCGTCCTGGTAGGGGACGACCGCGCGAAACACCTCGGCCGGCACGTCGATCGTCTCGCACTTGCTGCTCAGCACCTCCGGGGTGAGGGACGGGCCGCTCAGATTCGGGCCGATCACCCCGGCTTCGGCGGGGTCGATCAGCTCGGCGACGGTGTGGCGGGCGGTCTGGCCCATGGCGCTCTCGTCGCCGGGCAGCTCACCCTCGGCGAATACCAGCAGCGCCAGCCAGGGTGCGTGCTCGCGTGCCCGGGTGCCGGTCAGCTCCCGCTCCCACGGTAGGACGGCGCGAGTCAGCGTGATGTGCGGCAGCACGGTGTCGTAGCGGCCGGCGCTACCCGCCGGAGGGTAGAGGGCGTGCAGGGATCCGCTTTTGAGCACGAACCGGACCGGGCGGATCTCGAACCGCTGCGCAGACTCCGGCAGCGCCTGTTCGCCGGTGTCGATGCGCTCGCCGTTTTCCTTATACAACTCCTGCCGGGCGCGCACGGTGTAGATTCCGGCCGTGGCGTGCGGGGTGAAGTGGTCGTTGAAAGTGAGGTGCAGTTCGGGGGAGTTATCCTCGGTCATGGATTTCACCTCGCGGGGGCGGGGGCGTCAGTGACGAGCGGCGAGCTGGTCATGCTGCGGCCGACCAGTTCGGCGTAGTGGCCGAGCAGGCCGTCGGTGTCCTTACCCGGGGCCGCCCCGAGCCGGGCCAGCGCGTCGTGGACGGCGGTGCGCCGCTGCGCGGTCGCCGGCGCCGCGAGCGTCCGGGTGATCGTAGTGATGCTGGCCTCGTCCGGGCGCGGGGCCGGGCCGGCGGCCGCACCGTCGCGCAGCGGCATGTCACCGTCCTGCAGCGGCTCGTATCTGAACACGCGGGAGCTGATGGGGCCGACGCCAGCGCCCAGTTCGGGCCGCGAGACCGTGAAGCGCACGCCGCTGAGGCGGTCCGGCTCCAGGCCCGGCTCGGTCGCCGCGTCGCCCGGCTTGTCGAGCACCCGCCCCCACATCGACCGGGGCACGTCACGGTAGATCTCCTCCAGGAGCCAGTCGTTGGCGCCGGGGTCGAATTCGGTCTCGGCGCCGTTTTCGAACCGGGTGAGGGTCACGATGTGTTTGGAGGTGACGTTCGTCAGCCGCATCGGGCGGATGGTCACCGTCGGCCCGGTGGCGTAGACGTCGCCGTTGATCGAGATCTCCGAGGAGGGCATGACCGCCTCGGTCTCGAAGACGAACCCGTCGGTGGAGACCAGCAGCGGGGCTTCGCGGGCGGCCCGTGCATCCTCCTCGCCCTTGTCCACATCCGGCAGCAGGCCCTTGACGGGGGTGGTGCGTAGCGGCGACGGCAGCTGCATCTGGAACTCGCTCCACGGCACCGGCGGGGCCCCGGCCCGGCCTGCGCCGAAGTCGAAGCTGAACCCGATGAACCAGACCTTCACCGAGACCCGGCCGCCGGTCGGCGGCGTCCAGAACTGCAAGGTGATGCCGACCTCGATGGAGACCCGCACCTTGATGAAAGCGATCTTGACGGTGGCGGCGACGCCGATCGAGATGCCCAGCGCCAGGTCGAGGTAGAACGGCTTCCACTGGATCAGCGCGTCCACGTGCGCGGTGAACCAGGCGCTCAGCACGCCCTTTTCGTACCGGGCGGCGAGCGCGGCGCCGAACATGATCGCGCCCGGGGTGAGCGCGGTGTATCCGGACGCCTGCACCACGACGCGGCTGCACGGCAGCCAGCGAAACCCCAGCCGCGCCGGATTCGGATAGTAGGCCGGTTTGACCGCGTTGAACTGCGGGTGGTAGCCGCCGAGGGTGATCACGAAGTCGCCGCCGCGGCCGCCGCCCGTCCACACGCAAAACGCCAGGCCGCCGGTCAGCTCGGCCGACTGGGTGAAGACGAACGAGCCGGGGCCGACGGCGGCCTCCAGGCTGAGCTTGTGCTCCTCGGACAGGAACGCCAGCCGCAGGTCGATGTTGAGCCGGGCGTGCACCTTGCCCGATGCGTTGGCGTTCTTCGGCAGCGTGATCGAGGTGCGGCCCAGCAGCATCACGTTCAGCCGGTTGCCGAACTCGATCACCGCCAGCGCGCGGGTCTCGATGAACCTAAACGAGGTGAACGTCAGCCCGGCCGCGATCCAATACGAGCCCGCCTCCGGCCTCACCCAGCCGGTTCTGCTGGTCAGGTCGTTGAGCACCTCCAGCGGCTCTGGCGGCGGGGGCGGCGGCTCGCCGGGGACCTTCGGGGCCTCCTCCAGCCGGGCCAGCAGCGGGAAGCTGGGAAGCTGGGCCACCTCCGGCGGGCGCATCCTGCTGTTGACGCCGAACCCGGCCGCCAGCCCGGTCACGGTGAACGGCGGCGGCCCGAACAACGACGCGCCCGAGGTGAGCAGCGCCTCCGCGTACAGGAAGATCATCTGATGGCCGTCGGCGGTGCGTGACCAGGCTCCGGCCCCCATGACCGACAGCGCCGCGGTCTCCACCCGCACCAGCCCGGCCAGCCCATAGGAGATCGCATCATCGCCGAGGCCGGTGTAGCGCAGCGCCGCGTCGATCGTCAGCGGCGGCGTATCCCGGCGAATGCTGAGCCCGGCCCCGATCAGCTCGGGCCTGGCCACGAACCCCTTCGCCGACGTCGGGATCATGAAGCCCAGCCCGTCGAGCTGCAACACCTGCCCGCCGACCTTCAGCTCGGCCACCAGCAGCACTTGCAGGTAGTCCTTGGCCTTGCTCCAGCCGCGCTTGACCCCCGAGATTGTCAGCGGCCCGAAGGTCGCCGGCAGCCCGGGGAAGGAGATCTCCTCCTCCTCCTTCTTCGGCTTGTCCTTGTCGTCCTTGTCGTTGAGGACGATGGCCAGGGCGGGCATCTCGCCGCCCTGCAGCTGCCAGGTGATCGCGGCGGCGAAGTACTTCGGCCACACGTCGGCGCTCATCGCGTTCGGCACCGGGAAGCGCGCCGCCACACCGTAGCCGGCGAGCAGGCCGTTGAGCTGATTGACCTCGCCCACGTTCAGCGTCCGGTCCAGGCACAGGATCTTGAGGCTGGGGAAGACGATCGCGCCCTCGGGCACCACCTCCCCCACCAGGGCCAGGCGTGAGCCGTCGAAGCGCAGCTGCACATCCAGCAGCAGCCCGATGGCACCCGAGCCGCCGACCTTTTTCGTCTGGATGAACACCGCGTCCACCGGGCTGCCTTGGGCCGGATCGTCATACCCTGGGGAGCGTGCGGTGACCAGCCGTTCCCCGGGCGGCAGGTTCTGGTACTCGTGGACGTTGTCCAGGATCGGCACCAGCGCGGCCGGCAACTCGATCGGCTCACCGAAGAACTCGTTGATCAACTCGACGAGCGACATGCGCTCAGGCAGGGACATCAGGCTCTCCTTTTTCACGCGATCGAGGGCCGCATGCCGCCTCAGGCCGCGCAGCGAACGAGGGGAAGGGCACGTAAGGCGACCGCCGGTGATCAGGTCCGCGGCCCATGGCGGCTCCATCCGCCTGGCGATCGCCAAGGGCGGCGCCGGACCGCCCGGGTCAGAATGGGGCGAAGACCGCCCAGCGCACATACTTTGCGGCCAGAGGAATGGAAGCGATCTTCTGGCGCGCCTCGACATCGATCACGGCAAGCGAGTAACCGGCCTCCTCGGAGACCTCGGCGACGTAGGCCAGCGCGCCGCCGTGGCTGAGGGAGAGACTCGCACCGGTGCCGCGCCCGCCGTTCGCCCCGATCGGAATGCGGTCTTGCAGCTGATGCGTGGCCGGGTCGGCGACCAGGACACCCTCACCATTCGCTTTGGGCAGGCAGAGCAAGGTGCTGCCGTCCGGGGTGAGCACGAGTTCTTTGCACCCGGGCAGGACGTTCTCACGGAGGATCTCTCCGGTGCGCGTGCTGAACGCCAGCGTGCGGTCGTCGGAGGTGACGTGGGCGACCAAGCCGTCCGGGGAGAGCGCCAGGTCGTTAGGCGTTCTCCCTCCAGGCAGTGGGAAGAGCTGGCGGACCAGCTTCTGCTCCAGGTCGACCTCGGCCACCATCGGGCCGTGGCCCTCCCCCCTCCCGCTGACGTAGACGAGGCGCCCATCCCGGTGCGGCGCGATCGCAGTTGGCCCCACGAGGATGACCGGTGCCCGGTTGGAGTTCTCCGTCGTCGTGGCCCCGGCGAAAACCGTTGCCTTGAGCTCGATCCGGCTCACCTCGTTGAACGTGCCGACCTGCACCGTCTCCAAATAGCAGTTTTGGACGTAGGAGGTGAAGTGGTGGTACGCCCCGTCAGGGCTGTAGGCGTTGGGCGGGCCAGAGGTGACCCACCCGGGGAAGGTCGCCACGACCCGCTCGTTCGCCGCGTCCACGCAGATGCAGTTGTCGTTCGAGATCGGCACGTAGAGGAACCGGCCGTCCGGGGTGGGGCTGATGGTCAGATTGGTGTCGAGGGGCACGTCGAGCCTCCCGGTCACGGTGCGCGTCGCCAGGTCCACCACAGCCACCATGGCGCGAAATTCCTCCGTTATCTGCACCACGTACACGCGGCCAGGGCTGAAGGTGCGCCGCAACCCCGGCCAGCTGCCCTCGTCGACCGGGGCCGCAGCCGTCTCGACGGTCCGGGTGCTCAACGCGACCCGCACGAACTCAGAGCCCTTGAAGAAGAAGGCCTTACCCGTCACGGGGTTGAGGACGGCGGCGCTGATCCCGTTGACGAACGTGGGGGCCTTGGCGCTCAGCCCCTGCCAGGTGTCGGCCAGCGACTTGGTCTCCACTGGCATCTCCGAGCGCAGGTCGTAGCGCACGCACTGGCCGCCCTTGAAGAAGTACGCCTCTCCGGAGGTGGCCGACGGCAGCGCCGCGTCGATCCCGGTACGGAATGCGGCCGGCAGCCCCGGGTACTGGCCGTCGATCGAGCCGACCTGACCGACAGACCCGTCCACCGGGTGCAGCCGCAGGCACTGGCCTCCGCGAAACACCATCGTCCACGGGTCGTCCGCGGGCACGGCGAGCGCGGCGTCGAATCCGCCGGCGAAGGCCGCCGGGAGCGCCGGCCACCGTTTCCCCAGTAAGGGCGCGTAGTGATCGAGCATCCGCCCTTCGGCCCACCCGAAGCGAGCCGCCTGCCCGCCCTGGACCACGAACCCGACCTTGGCGCCGGAGTCTGTTACCGAGAAAAACGCGTCCACCAATTCCGCAGGCACAAAAATCCTTTCGCTGAAAAGAATCGAAAGAGCGGGAATCCCCTTGTCGACTATGAAAGACGTCGTGATTACTGTCAACACCGGGAATGAAGGTGGGGAGCTAGATCAGCAAATGTCATTTATAGTGGCAAAATAGCTGCATGTCTGATATGTCGAAGTGGTGAGGTATCCGAAAAGCGCGAATTGACCGCCGAAAACCAAGCCTGACACCAGGCGATACGTCCTGAGAAGGCTGGAAGTCAGGCCGCGGGTTGCAGGGCATCGCCTCGACTCTGATCGCCAAGCACCGCCGTAGCGAACTGCGCAGATTGAAAACCCCGGCGCCCGCATGAGCGCTACCTGTGGGACAACGAGCCGCTGAAGCCCTCCAGCCGACGGCGCTCGGCGGCCCCCGACGAGTGTCCAAAGAAAGCAAAAGGACGAGACAGCGAGTCACGCCCCCCCTGTTCTAGGAGGTCAGAGAGATACATTGTCCTGCGTGTGGCGCGCCGACCGGGAAACGAGGTAGAAC
Organism: Streptosporangium sp. NPDC005286; assembly: GCF_040607515.1. Classification (NCBI taxonomy): domain Bacteria; kingdom Bacillati; phylum Actinomycetota; class Actinomycetes; order Streptosporangiales; family Streptosporangiaceae; genus Streptosporangium; species Streptosporangium sp. NPDC005286. The sequence continues at coordinate 6,513 of NZ_JBEXGU010000051.1, forward strand.
TGGGAGAGGAATGTCGGTGGCCCGATCCATACTCACCGGCCTCGGATGATCCGGTTGGTGTCATAAATGTTTTACGGATGAGCGTAGGTGTCCATAACCCGCAGACACACCTTCTCGACACCAATGATTTCTGGATCGAAGACCCGCTGAGTGAGCACCCGATGTACATCTCGTCACCGCCCGGCTCAACACACACGCCCGCCCTTGGATCCGGGGCCGCCCAGTTCCCGAGCCTCACCGCCGACGTCGTTTTACCTGCCTACTTCAAGACATCGAAGCGCTGGTCATGCCGGTACGGATCCCGCAGCGGGACGACCCTCCGCTCGAAGTCGTCCTTGATCGCCCGCATTCTCGCCCCCGGCGCGTAGAAGCGGCCCTTGGTCTCCCCGTACGGGGCAAGCCAGCCCTTGGCCGCCAGGTCGCGCAGGTCCCTGGCCGCCTGCCCCTGGCTGAGTGACTCGTCCAGCTGGTACCTGCTCCGGCGCAGCCGCCGGTTGACGAACACCTCGTAGAGCGCCGAGACGGTTCGGGTGTTGAGCCCGTCGGCGTCGATCTGCTCCTCCAGGAGCATCCACACCTCCCCCGCCTCGGAAAGCCTGCGCCGGACCTGCTGGGCCTGGAGGTGGTGGGCGCGCAGGCAGAAGCGCACCCAGTGCAGCGTGTCCCCATGCGGGTTCCAACGGCCGCCTTGTATCGCCGCCAAGCCGTCGTAGTAGTCGTAGGTGTTTCTGGCCTGTCCGAGCCACTCCTCGATGGAGGAGAACTCCGGGGTGGTGATCCGCTCCCTGCCGAGCACCAGCGTCTGGATCGCCCGCGACATGCGGCCGTTCCCGTCCCGCCAGGGGTGGATGCTCACCAGGTTGAAGTGGGCCATCGCCGCCCGCACGTAGCTCGGCGCCTTCAGGTCGCCCTCGTTGAGCCAGGCGACCAGCTCGGCCAGCAGCTCCGGCACCCGCTCGGCGTCCGGGCCCTCGTAGACGACCTCTCCGGTGGTGGAGTTGCGGACGTAGGTGCCACCGGGCCGCACCGTGCCCGGGGTCTTGCCATGGTGATGACCGATCATCATGAAATTGAGCGCGTGGAGCAGGCCCGCGTCGAACGCGAACACCGGGGCGCGGGAGAGCATCTGGATGTAGGTGAGCGCCTGCTGGTAGCCGGAGATCTCCCTGGCGACCGCCCTGGAGGTCTCCAGGGGCTCCTCACCGGCCATGATCGACTCGATGTCCTCGACGCTGGCCCGGTAGCCCTCGATCGAGTTGGAACCCTGGATGGCCCGCGCCTGGAGCTGGCGCCTGAGCTGGCCGTCCCAGCGGTGGGTCTCCGCGAGGCGGTATTTCAGGTCGCGGCGCATCTCCTCGATCTCGCCGAGAACCGCTTCGTCGATGGCCTCCAGAGAAGGCGTTCCGTACAGCATGGATTCCATGTCACCATGACCGAATCATTCGGTCAATTAACTTTATGATTCGTCCATTTATATCCGACGGGCCCGTTCCGTCCCGTGACACGCGGATTGCCGGAGCTTGGCCGATCCGGCATCCACCGGGCAGCCGGACGGCCCACCCCCTCTGGTGAGAGGGCGGGCCGTCGTGAGGATCGCCGCTCAGGCGGCGGCGTGTTCGGCCACCTTGGCCGGGGTGAGCGCGATGTCCAGGACCTCGCGCACGTCGCTCACCGCGTGGACGGTGAGCTCGTCGCGGACGGCCTGCGGGACGTCGTCCAGGTCGGGCTCGTTGCGCGCCGGGATCAGCACCGTCGTGATGCCCGCCCGGTGGGCGGCCAGCAGCTTCTGCTTGACCCCGCCGATCGGGAGCACCCGGCCGGTGAGGGAGACCTCGCCGGTCATGGCCACGTCGGCGCGGACCTGACGACCCGACAGCAGCGAGGCCAGAGCCGTGATCAGGGTGACGCCCGCGGACGGGCCGTCCTTGGGAACGGCCCCGGCCGGGAAGTGGACGTGCACCGAGCGGTCCTTGAGGGAACCGACGGGCAGCTCCAGCTCCGCACCCCGCGAGCGCAGGTAGGAGAGCGCGATCCTGGCCGACTCCTTCATCACGTCGCCGAGCTGGCCGGTCAGGGTCAGGCCGGTGTCGCCGGTCTCGGGGTCGGCCAGGGACGCCTCCACGTAGAGCACGTCACCGCCCGCCCCGGTGACCGCCAGGCCGGTCGCCACACCGGGCACCGCCGTGCGCTGGCTGGACTCGGGAAGCGAGGACTCCGGCACGTTGCGCGGGCGGCCCAGATAGGGGACCAGATCCCCCACCACCACGGGCAGCTCGCCCTCGCCGAGCGCGACGTTGGCCGTCACCTTGCGCAGGATCCTGGCGATCGAGCGCTCCAGGGACCGGACCCCGGCCTCCCTGGTGTACTCACTCGCGAGCCTGCGCAGCGCGTCCTCGTCGACCGTGACGTCCTCGGCGGTGAGGCCGGCCTTGTCGAGCTGACGCGGGAGCAGGTGGTCCCGGGCGATGGCGACCTTCTCGTCCTCGGTGTAGCCGTCGAGCGTCACGATCTCCATGCGGTCCAGCAGCGGGCCGGGGATGGCCTCGAGCACGTTGGCGGTCGCCAGGAAGAGCACGTCGCTGAGGTCGAGCTCCACCTCCAGGTAGTGGTCGCGGAAGGTGTGGTTCTGCGCGGGGTCGAGCACCTCGAGCAGCGCCGCCGTCGGGTCGCCCCGGTAGTCGGAGCCGACCTTGTCGACCTCGTCGAGCAGCACGACCGGGTTCATCGAGCCGGCCTCGCGGATGGCCCTGACGATCCGGCCCGACTGGGCACCGACGTAGGTGCGCCGGTGACCGCGGATCTCGGCCTCGTCCCGGACACCGCCGAGGGCGACGCGGACGAACTTGCGGCCCATCGCGCGGGCGACGGACTCGCCGAGGGAGGTCTTACCGACCCCGGGAGGGCCGGCCAGCGCGAGCACGGCGCCGCTGCGGCGGCCGCCGACCACGCCGAGCCCCTTCTCCGCCCTGCGCCCGCGGACCGCGAGGTATTCGATGATGCGGTCCTTGACGTCGTCGAGACCGGTGTGGTCGGCGTCGAGGACGGCGCGGGCCGCGGCGATGTCGTACGAGTCCTCGGTCCGCTCGTTCCACGGGATGTCGAGGACGGTGTCGAGCCAGGTACGGATCCAGCCGGTCTCGGGAGACTGGTCGGAGGTCCGCTCCAGCTTGTCGACCTCCTTGAGCGCGGCCTGGCGCACCTTCTCGGGCAGGTCGGCGGCCTCGACGCGGGACCGGTAGTCCTCCTCCTCGGAGGCGGAGGTGTCGCCGTTCAGCTCGGCGAGCTCCTTGCGGACCGCCGCGAGCTGCTGGCGGAGCAGGAACTCGCGCTGCTGCTTCTCCATGCCCTCCTGGACGTCCTTGCGGATCGTCTCGGCCACGTCGATCTCGGCCAGGTGCTCGCGCGACCACTCGACCAGCTTCTCCAACCGGTCCGCCGGGTCGGCGGTCTCCAGGATCTCCGCCTTGCGCGAGGTGCTCAGCCAGGGGGCGTAGCCGGAGTTGTCGGCCAGGACCGAGGGATCGTCCATCTGGTTGACCGCGTCGACGACCTGCCAGGCGCCCCGCTTCTGCAGGATCGTGGTGGCCAGCGCCTTGTACGCCTTCGCCAGCTCGTGGGCGCGCTCGTCCGCCGCGACCACGGGAATGCGGGTGGCCTGCACCCACAGGGCCGCGCCCGGACCGGTCGTGCCGGTGCCCACTCGGACCCGGTCGACGCCGCGCAGCACGGCGGCGGGCTCGCCGCCGGGCAGCCTGCCCACCTGCTCGACGATCGCCCGCACGCCCACCGAGCCGTATCTTCCGTCGATCCGGGGAACGAGCAGGACTTCGGGCTTGTTGTCAGCGAGAGCCTGTGCCGCGTCGATCGCGGCCCGGACCTCGGTCTCCGACAGGTCAAGCGGGACCACCATGCCCGGCAGCACGACCTCGTCGTCGAGCGGCAGGACCGGGAGGATCAAGCTCTCACTCATGTGAACTCCAAGGGTTGAGTTGTACTCACTCAATTAATGGGAGCCCGAGAATGTTCCCGAGGTTGAGCGTGTTCGCTGTGAGCGATCGTAATTGTGTAATTGGAACCATCGGCCGCCCTCTCCACGGTGGGACTCGTCAAGCCCCCCGCGTGCGACATCAAGATGCTCTGGCCCCGGCGTATCACCCAGGTGATACGCCGGGGCCAGAGCCCGGTCTCACGCGCCGCGTGCCCGCTCACGGACAACCGGCGTGAGCGCTCTCCCCTAGATCTCGCGCCAGGCCTGGCAGACGCCCTCCACGAGCACCCCGACAGCGGATCCCGCCGTCACCGGGGCCGTGTGGCCGGGTACTCGCGCGATGATCTGGGTGTCGTCGGCGAGCCGGAGCGTGACGATCGCGTCATGGCCGTGAAAGTCGTAACCGGTCACGGTCGCGGTCACCGCCGGGCCGGTCGACGCCGTGGTGAGGCGGATCTGTTCGGGGCGCACCATGGCGGTGAGGCTCCCGGCCCCCGCCGGTATCCCGCCCACCGGGATGTGACCGAGTGCCGTGGACAGCACGGTGCCACCCGCGCCTGGGCCGATATCGGTTCCGGCGGGCAGGAACACCGCGTCACCCACGAACGCCGCCACCCATGGGTCCACCGGTTCCCGGTAGACATCGACCGCCGGTCCGCTCTGGATGACCAGGCCGTCGCGCATCACCGCGACCTGATCGGCGCTGGAGAGGGCCTCGCCCTGGTCGTGGGTGACGAGGATGGCGGTCGCCCCGTCGGCCCGTAGCGCGGCGCGCACATCGCGCCGCAGGTCGGCGCGGAGTCCGGCGTCCAGCGCGCTGAACGGCTCGTCGAGCAGGATGAGGGAGGGACGCGGTGCCAGCGCCCTGGCGACCGCCACGCGCTGCTGCTGCCCGCCGGACAGGTGATGCGGCATCCGCTCGCCCTGTCCGGACAGGCCCACCAGGGTGAGCACTTCCTCGACGCGGCCCGAACGCCGTTCCTCCCGGTTCAGGCCGTACCCGACGTTGTCGCCCACCGACAGGTGCGGGAAGAGCGCGCCCTCCTGCGGGACGGTGACGACATGGCGGCGTTCCGGGGAGGTGTGCGTCCCCGGACCCGCGACGATCCGCCCGTCAATGGCGATCTCACCGGCATCGAGCCGTTCGAAACCCGCCACACAGCGCAGCAGGGTCGTCTTGCCGCACCCCGAAGGGCCGAGTACGGCGGTCAGGGTGCCGCTCGGCACGGTGAGGTCGACTCCGGCGAGCGCGGTCATCGCGCCGTACCTCTTGGCGATGCCACTCAGTTCCAGCCGGCTCATCTGGTGGACTCCCTGGTGAGGATGCCGGTGCGCGAGGTGAGCAGCCACGCGGGCACCGATGACAGCAGCACGAGCAACGCCGCGTAGGGGGCGGCGGCGGCGTAGGCCGCCACGGTGGTGTGCGTCCACAGTTCGGTGGCGAGGGTGTCGACACCCGTCGGGCGCAACAGGAGCGTAGCGGGCAGTTCCTTCATGCAGGCCAGGAAGGCCAGCGCGGCGCCGGCGCCGATCCCGGGCAGGGTGAGGGGCAGGGTCACCGTGCGCAGCACGGCCGGCGGTCTTCGGCCCAGTGATCGGGCGACGTCTTCCAGGACGGGCGGTGCCTGGGCCGCCGCCGCGGTGACCGCGGCCACCGCCAGCGGAAGGAACAGGGCGGCGTAGCCGAGCGCGAGCAGCCAGGTCGTCTGGTAGATCGGATAGGCGAGGCTGATTCCGAAGGAGACCAGGGAGAGGCCGATGACCAGACCCGGCAGGGCGTGGCTGAGGTAGCCGAGACGATCGAGCAGTGTGGTCAGCGGGCTTGGCGCCTTGGCGGTGAGCACGCCCAGCGGCAGCGCGAGCAGCACGGTGAGCACGGTGCCCGCGAAGGAGAGCCAGAGCGAGTTGCCCGCGGCGGCGGCCACCTCGGACCAGGCCCCCGGCCGCGAGACACCCTCGATCATCCGGTGGCCGAGGCTCACCACGGTGACACCGAGGGAGAGCCCGGCGAGAGCGAGCAGCACGAAGGTGGCGGGCCACCGCGTCCGGGCGAGGCGGAACCGGGCCGGGGCCCGGCGGGCGGCGCCCAGATGAGCGTACCGGGCACCGCGATGGCGGCTCGCCGTCTCACCCGCGAGTATGAGCATCGTCAGGAGGACCAGCACGCTTGACAACACCAGCGCCCCGGTCCGGTCGAAGCCCAGATCGAAGGCGACGAAGATGGCCCGGGTGAAGGTGTCGGCCCGTACGATCGACACCGCGCCGAAATCCGACAGAACGTACAGTGCCACCAAAAGCGCGCCGCCCGCGACCGCGGGACGGACCTGCCGCAGTGTCACGCCGGTGAAGGTGCGCCAGGCGTTTCTGCCCAGCGACCGAGACACCTCCTCCTGGGCCGGGTCGGCGCCCTTGAGCGCCGCGGCGACGGGCAGGAAGACGTAGGGATAGGAGCAAAGCGTCAGCACCAGCGCCGCCGCCCAGAAGCCCTCGAACCCGTCCACGGTCGATCTCCATGCGAATGCCGCGATATAGGTCGGCACCGCGAGCGGCAGAGCCGCCAGAACCGCGAACGCGCGCCTGGCGGGCAGATCTGTCCGTACGACCAGGAACGCCGAGCCGACCCCCAGCACGAGGCAACCGGCGCTCACCACCACCGCCAGGCCGAGGGTACGGAGCGCGAGTAGCGCGACTCGCGGGGTGAACACCTCCTCGGCGATACGCTCCCAGCCCGCTTCGGCCGTCCGCACGCCGAGATAGAGCACCGGGATGAGGGCCACCGCGACGGCCAGTACCGACAGGGCGAGCAGTAGCGGCCTGCGAGGACGTCCGGCCACCGGCAGGACACGCCCGAACGACCATGAGGTGGGTCCGTCGTGGCGGACCCGCTTGGCGAGATTCGGTCGCATGGTCAGAAGACGAGTCCTGATTCCCTGATCAACGCGATCGTGGCCCCAGGCCGACCGAGATCGTTGACCTCCACCGCGGGAACCTGGAGCGCGCCGGCCTCCCGGGCGAAGAACGCGTCCGCCGGGGACCGACCCCCCTCTTCGAGGAGCCGGTCGGCCAGGGCGGCGGTACCGCCGCCTGCGGAACCGCTCCCGGAATCGTTTCCGCAGGCGACGGGCCCGAACAGCAGGGCACCCGCTGCCGGTGCGAGCACGGCTTTGGGGGGTTCAGCGGGCATGGCGGTGTTTTCCTTCTGTCGATCGAGAGGAGTCCGATCACGGCTTCGACAACGCTGTAAAAGTTAGCCGAGCCTAACCTAAGGGTAGATTGGCGGCGAAGGCACCCCCCTCGGAAGCCACGGCACCACCCGCTCGCCCCGAGAACCCCGTCCCCGCACGTCCCACCCGAAACTCGACGCGGAGGGTGGCCGGTTTAATGACGAGGTGTCGTCATCAGCTTGACGGGAGGGTGCGATTTTTGTGACACTGCGTCATGAAAAGTTTCCTCGCCGCGGAGTGATCATGAGTGAGCCGCCGTTCTCCGAAGTCCTCAGGAACGCCACCTGGGGCGACCACGAATCCGCCGAGGACGAGAGCTACCTCAAGGCCCTGATGGCGGGCAGCCTCACCCCCGAGGCGTACGGCGAGATGGTCGCCCAGCACTACTTCGCCTACGTGGCCCTGGACGGCGCCGCACGGTCGCTCACCGAGGACCCCGTCGCGGCACCGTTCGTCCTTCCCGAGCTCTACCGGGAGGAGGCCCTGGTCCGCGACCTGGAGACGATCTACGGGTCCGGCTGGCGGTCCAGGATCGAGCCCTCCAAGCCGACCCTGACCCTGGTCGCCCGCATCAACCAGGTCGCCACCTGGCCGGCCGGCTACATCGCCCACCACTACACCCGCTACATGGGCGACCTGTCCGGCGGGCAGTTCATCCGGATGGAGCTGCAGAAGATCTACGGCTACCAGCCGGGCGGCGGCATCGACTTCTACCTGTTCGACGGGATCGGCAGCCTGCCCCGTTTCAAGAACGAGTACCGGGCCCGGCTGGACGCACTACCCCTGGACGAGGCCGAGAAGCAGCGGCTGATCCGCGAGACCAAGCTCGCCTACCTGCTCAACACCGAGGTCCTGGGCGAGCTCGGCCGGGTGGCCCGGTCCGAGGTCGCCGCCTGAACCCGGTCGTCCCACAGCACGAGAGAACGCTCCGGCACGGATTCTCCGTACCGGAGCGTTCACCTGTCCGGCGCCCTCCAGGCTTCGGAAATCGCACGGTCCCGGCAAAGGCCTCAAAAGACATACGGTGCTCAGAAGGCGTACGGCCCGAAACGGCCCCAGGCCACGAAGGCGGCCAGCGCGAGGAGTACCAGGTTCATCACGAGTGCCGAATACTCCTTGCGCCGGACGTGCACGATGATGGCGCCGATCATCGTGATCACCAGGCCGGCGGCGGCGAGCGGGGTCAGCACAGGCAGGATGCCGGTGAGAGCGGGCAGGATCAGCCCGATCCCGGCCAGCACCTCAAGGATGCCGATGGCCTTGACCTGTCCGCCGGAGAAATCCTCCACCCATCCCCCCAAGTTGGCGATCAGGTTCTCGCGCGGCTGGGTGGACTTGGTGAGACCCGCGATGAGGAACATCGCGGCGAGCAGGCTCTGCCCGATCCAGAGGACAACGTTCATCAGGCACTCCGAAAAATAAGTGAAGGCACACCTTCGTTTGTCGCCACCGTAGCATAACCGCAGGGAAGCCTTCACTTTGTAGAATCGGCTCATGGAAGCGTGCAAACGGCGGAGGTTGCGCAGGGACGCCGAGATCAACCGGGAACGGATCATGACGGCGGCGCGCGTCGCGTTCCGCGAGCGCGGGCTCGACGTGCCCCTGGAGGAGATCGCCCGCCGGGCCGAGGTGAACATCGCCACGCTCTACCGGCGCTTCCCCGACCGCGAGGCGCTCATCGAGGCGATCCTGGCCGACCACATGGCCGATTTCGTCGAGGCCGCCGAGGCGGCGGAGCTCGCCGACGACCCCTGGGAGGCGTTCGCCGGGCTGGTCGAACACGTCTGCGGGATGCAGGCCGCCGACCAGGGGGTGACCGAGGCCCTCACCACCTGTTTCCCCACCGCGGCGCTGGAGGCGCCGAGAGCACGGGCGATGGCGGCGGTCGACCGGGTGATCGAGCGGGCCCGCCGCGCGGGGACGCTGCGCGCCGACTTCACCGGTCAGGACCTTATACTGATCATGATGGCCAACGCCGGGGTGCTCGGCTCCACCCGCTGCACCGCCCCTCAGGCGTGGCGGCGACTGATCGGCCTGATCCTCGACGCCTGCCGCGCCGACCGCGTCGGCCCTCCGCTCCCCCCGGCCCCCAGCACCAAGGACCTGCAGGCCGCCATGAGTTCGGCCCGCCCCCAGCGCTGACCTCGCGGCCGGACCCCAAACGACCTGACAGTCGGCGACGGCACTGTGCGACCATGGGGCCATGCCCCGGATTTCGGCCGCGACCATCGGCGAGCACCGCGCCCAGACACAGGACCGCATCCTGCGGGCGGTCTCGCGTCTCTCCCGGGAGCAGGGCATCGACGCCATCTCCATGACCGAGGTGGCGAGCGAGGCCGAGATCACCCGCACCGTGCTGTACAACTACTTCCCCGACAAGGCCGCGCTGCTGCTGGCCTTCACCGAGCGGGTGACGCACTACTTCATCGACAGCTACGAGCGGGAGCTGCCCGAGCGGGCCTTGCCCGCCGAGCGGCTGCGGGTCTTCGTCAGGCTCCAGCTCGACGGGCTGCTCGCCCATCCCCATCCCGGCCCCGCCGACCTGTCCGCGGCGCTGGGCCCCGACGCCTACCAGCGCCTGGCCGACCATGTCGAGCCGATGCAGCGCATCCTGACCGGCATCATCGACAGCGGCGTGGCCTCGGGCGACTTCCACGCCCCCGACGTGGAAGTCGCCGCCCGCTTCATCCTCGCCGTCATCGGCGCCGAGCGGGTCCCGCTGCTCAGCGGCGCGGTGACGCCCGAGGAGGCCGCGGAGATGGTCTCCGGCTTCGTGCTGCGCGGCCTGAGCCCGGCCTGAGCCCACCGGATGGTGCGGGTTCCGTCACGGTGGACGTCCCGGCCGTGCCCCGCGGCCCACCAGGGGGTGACACTGAAGATCACCCCCTGGTGGGACACGGACCACGGCCGCGCCGCCTAGGCTGATCCGGGTGATCCCCAGCTCCGCGCGGCAGGCCCTCGCACGGCACGCGCGGCCGGTACGGGAGGCCGCCGCGCGACTGGCCCACCCCCTCGTCGAGGCGCTGGTGACCGGGGCGGCCGATCCTGCCGGCCGCCCCCGGTCACGCCGCCTCCGCCCCCGCATGCCAAGGGCGCTGGGGCTGCTGCCGTTCCGGACGATCGACCTGGTCCTGCTGGCCGACCTGGCGCTGACCTTCATACTGTTCAAAGCCTGCCTCTCCATGCTCCAGGAGACGGCGGCCCGGGTGAACTCCCCGCTCGATCCGGACTGGCTCACGCTCACGGCCCTGGCCTTCTCCCTGCCGCTCGCGCTCCGTAGCCGGTGGCCACTGGCCGCCTGGCGGGCAGCGGTCGTGCTGGTCCCCCTGGGTACGGTCGTCTCACGGCAGTTGATCGACCCCCCGTACAACGTGGACACCGCGATCATGTACGCGCTCGTGGTCTACGCGGTCGCGGTCCGCTCCGAGCGGCACATCACCGTGGGCGTGTGGATCGTCTCGGTCCTCGTCACCTGGATGATCTACCCCGGTTCGCTGACCGTCGTCACCGGCATCGTCACGGCGACCGTCCTGTTCGGCCACAACGTGCGCGCCCGGCGGCTGGCCATCGGCCTGCTGGCCCAGGAGGAACGGCGCAGCCGGCAGGCACTGGCCGGACAGGCGGTGCTGGAGGAGCGGGCCAGGATCGCCAGGGAACTGCACGACGTCGTCGCCCACCACATGTCGGTGATCGCCATCCAGGCGGAGGCCGTTCCGCTGCGAGCGGCCGGAGACACGGAGCGCCTGGAGGAAGGGCTGAGAGAGATCCGCGCGCTGTCGCTCGCGGCCATGACCGAGATGCGCCGCGTACTGGGCGTGCTGAGGGAGGACGACGGGCACGCGGACATCGCGCCGCAGCCGGGCCTCGGCCGCCTGGAGGAACTCGTCGACACCGCGCGCTCCGCAGGGCTCACCGTGACACTCAAGGTGGGCGGCGACCTGACGGGGCTGCCCACGGCGGTGAGCCTGTCCGCCTACCGGATCGCCCAGGAGTCGCTCAGCAACGCCATGCGGCACGCACCCGGTTCGGCCGTCTCGATGAGGATCGCCCGGTACGGCGCCGAGCTGCACGTCCAGGTGACGAACAACGCCGGGCACCGTTCCCCCGGGGAACCCCAGCGCATGGGGCACGGCCTGATCGGAATGCGGGAACGGGTGTCCGTGCTCGGCGGAAGCCTGTGGGCCGGGCCGGTCGGGACGGGCTTCGCGGTCACCGCCATACTGCCGATCACGGAGAACGTTTGACCTCCTGCCCCGGGCCGAAACCCGGGGTCTCCACGCTCAAGGAGATTCGATGACGATCCGGGTGCTCATAGCCGATGACCAGGGCATGGTACGGACCGGCTTCACCGTTTTCCTGAGCTCGCAGCCGGACATCGAGGTCGTGGGCGAGGCCGCCGACGGGCGCGAGGCCGTGACCCGGACGGCCGAGCTGCGGCCCGACGTCGTGCTGATGGACGTGCGGATGCCGGTCATGGACGGCCTCGCGGCGACACGGGAGATCATGGAGTCCACCGGCCCCACCCCGAGGATCCTGATTCTGACCACGTTCGACCTCGACGACTACGTCTACGAGGCGCTGCGGGCCGGGGCGAGCGGGTTCCTGCTCAAGGACGCCTCGGCGCAGCAGCTGGCCGAGGCGGTACGGGTGCTGGCGGCCGGGGAGGCGCTGCTGGCGCCCTCGGTGACCCGGCGGCTGATCGCGGAGTTCGCCCGCGTCGGCCCGCACCGCCCGCGCGGGCGCCTGGACGACATCACCGAGCGCGAGACCGAGGTGCTCGCGCTCATCGCGCGGGGCAGGTCCAACCAGGAGATCGCCGAGGAGCTGATCCTGTCGGAGCAGACCGTCAAGACCCACGTGGGCCGGATCCTCGCGAAGCTGAACCTGCGCGACCGCGCCCAGGCGATCGTGCACGCCTACGAGACGGGCCTGGTCCGCCCAGGCGAATGAGTCCGCGGCGCCTCGGGGCCTGCGGAGTCATCTTCCCCCCGCCCGCCGGACACCGCACCGGACGACGAACGGTTCGCGCGGTGACGCGACCGGTCACCGGACACTCGCGCCCCGGCCGGGCTCTCACCTCCGCCCTGAGGGTCCTGGTGGCGCCGGCCTCGCTCGCCGGGTGAGCCCGCATCACCCCCGAGAGGGATCGCGAAGACACCTCCCCGGGGTGATGCGATCGACGGGCCGCGGTTCCTAGCCTCCTGTCCAATCCCGCAGGCCGGACAGGAGGCTCGCATGTTCCGCCGCACGCTCATCGTGGCCGTCGCCACGGCGCTCGCCTACCTGACGGTCCCGCCGCCCGTGGGCGACCGGGTGATCCGGGTCTACGGCGATCTCGCCGCGGCCGAGTACGTCGCGGTCATCGTCCCCGGGGCCGACACCACGGCCGCCACCTTCGACGGCGGCAGGGCCAAGCGGTACAACACGCCGGGGGGAGGGGCGCGGGCGGTGCTGGCCGAGGCCTGGGCGCTGGATCCGGGGGCGAGGCTGGCGGTGGTCGCCTGGCTCGGCTACGACAGCCCGGCGATGCTCAGCCTTCGCGTGATGACCGGCGGGGCCGCCGAGCGGGGCGCGGTGGAGTTGCGGCGCTACGTCACCGGGGCCCTGGGAGGCAAGCGGGTCAGCCTGCTGTGCCACAGCTACGGCTCGGTGGTGTGCGCCGGGGCCGTACCCGCCTCCGGCGTCGCCGACACGGCCGTCTTCGGCAGCCCGGGACTGGGCGTCTCCTCGGCTGCCGAGCTGGGCGGCACCCGTCTGTGGGTGGGCAGCGGCGCCCTCGACTGGATGCGCGAGGTGCCCAAACTCCGGATCGGCCCGTTCGGCTTCGGCCCCGATCCCGCCGCCCCGGCCTTCGGCGCCCACCCGTTCGGGACCGAAGCCGCCGGGCACGACGACTATCTCAAGCCGGGCAGCGAGTCGCTGCGCAACCTGACCCTGATCGCCCTCGGCCGAGGCGGCGAGGTGTCCGGTGGTTAGCCTCACGGCCAGGATCGAGGCGGCCACCCCGGTCGGCAGGGACAGGGGGGTGGACACGCTGCGGGCGCTGGCGATCCTGGGCGTGGTGCTGGGGCACTGGCTGGTGACGGCGTGGGCGCCGGGCCCGGCGGGGGCGGTGTACATGGCCAGCCCGCTCAGCCACCTGCCGGCGTTGACACCGCTGTCCTGGGTGTTCCAGACACTGGCGGTGTTCTTCTTCGTCGGCGGCTACGCGGCGGCGCGCGGCCTCCGCCCGGCGGCGGCCCTCGGGCCGGACTCCGCGGCCCCCACCGCATCGCGCGCTCCAGCGGGGGTTGCCCGCGAGGCGTATCCGGCGGGGGCGTGGGTGCGGGCCAGGATGGGGAGGCTGCTGGGGCCGGTGGTGCCGCTCGCCCTGGTCTGGACGGGAATCGCAACGGGGATGGCGCTGCGCGGGGCTCCGGTGGGGCTGATCAGGTCGATGGTGTTCCCGGCGGTGGGGCCGCTGTGGTTCCTGGCCGTCTTCGCCGCGCTGACCGCGGCCACTCCCCTGCTCCTGCGGGCGCATCCGGCTGTCACGGCCGCCGTGGCGTTCGCGGTGGTGCTCGGGGTGGACCTGGCCAGGTTCTGGCTCGGCGGTCCCGCCTGGCTGGGATGGGCGAACCTGGTGGCCGGCTGGCTGGTGCCGTACGCGCTGGGGATCGCCTGGGCGAGTGGCCTGCTCGGCTCACGCCGGGTGGCGGTGGGTCTGCTGGCCGGCGGGGCGGTCGGGGCGGCGCTGCTGGTCGCCGGATTCGGGTATCCGGCGAGCATGGTGGGGGTGACCGGGGCCGCGGTCTCCAACCTGGGGCCGCCCACCCTGGCGGCGGTCTGCTTCGGGCTCGCCCAGGTGGGGGTGGCGCTGCTGGCGCGCGCTCCGCTGGCCCGGTTGATGCGGCGTCCCCGGCTGTGGGCCACGGTCGCGCTGGCCAACCTGTCGGCGATGACGCTCTTCCTGTGGCACCAGAGCGCGCCGGCCGTGATCGCCGTCGCCGCCCTGCGCCTCGGCGACGTCCCCGGCCTGCTGGCCGTGCCGGACGAGCCGGTCTGGCTGCTGCACCGGCTGGCCTGGTTTCCGGTGTTCGTGGCGGTTCTCGCGCTCGCCTGGTTGCCGGGAGTCATCCGGAGGCGGCTTGATGACAGGAGGCCGTCATCTGCTTGACGAGGCGGCACAGCTCTTGCGCCGCCATTTCTCTGGCACCATGTCAGTCGCGGAACACCCTGACGGGCCGCCTGGCGCGCCTGGCCGTTCGTCATCCAACCTCAGCGGGCGGGGATGCGTTCCAGGACTCCCCCGGCGAAGACGTCGTAGAGGCCGGTCGCCTCCAGGTGCACGTAGCCGATGTGGCAGTCGCAGATCGCCGCCGGGCACGCCGTGGCCCTCGGCCTGAACGTGCCCTCGTAGAGGTTTCCGAGCACGGCCGGGACGAAGTGGCAGCGCCGCACGGTGCCGTCGCCGTCGACGGAGATCACGCTGTCGCCGGTACGGCAGGGCAGGCCGGCGCTCCGGTGCGGTGTCCGGCTGTGCTGGAAGAGCGGATCTATCGCCGTCCAGTCGGCGGCCTCGTCATCGGTGTAGGCGGCGCCCTCCGCCGCGTTCACCCAGACGTAGACCTCCGCGGGCAGGTCGGCCCGGATGCGGCGGGCGTGGCCGAGGTGCTCGGGCAGCCCGACGACGCCGACGCTGAAACGGACCCCGTGCGCGACCAGGTCGCGGCAGCGGGCGAGAAAGCGCTCGTGGGTGACCTGGCCGGGGTGGTAGGTCACCCAGAGGGCGAGCGTGTCCAGGTCGGCCTCGGCCAGCCAGCCGGACCGGCAGCTGAGGTTGGTCTGGATGGCGACCCGCCGCACGTGCGGGAGGTGGCTCAGCTCGACCATCGCCCGGCGGTACCACGAGCGGACCAGGCCCTCGCCCCACGGGGTGAACAGCACCGAGACCGGATGGTCCCGTCCCGCCACCCAGGCGGTGAACCGCTCCAGCGCCGCCCGGTCCCGGCTCAGCTGCTCCGGGCTGTCGCGCCGCTTGGCGAACGGGCAGTAGGGGCAGTCGTAGTCGCAGCTCGCCAGCGGCCCCCGGTAGAGGATCGTCAGGTGATCGCGACCTTCGCCGTCGGCGCTCGGATCATTTGATCCACCGGGCCTGCCCGGCAGGAGCGGCAGGTGGCGGATTCCGGAGGCGGGGGCGCCGGGTGAGTCGGCCAAGCCTGTCACCGTTCCTCGTATCGGGCCATCAGCGCGCGGACCCTGCCGGAGAACAGCGCGGGACCGATCGCGTCGGAGCGGGCCAGACCCTCGGCGGTGAGCCGGAGCCACCCGGGGCGCGCCCCTTCGCCGCCCGGCGGCGGCGCGTCACGCTCCAGCAGACCCCCAGCCGTCAGGCGCTCCAGCTCCTCGCCGAAGTGGGTCTCGGCCCCGGCTCCGAAGCGGGCACGGTAGACCTCGGGATCGAGCCCGTCGGCTTGGAGCAGCGACTGGATGAGGTGGCGACGGCGCCGGTCCTCCTCGTCCAGCCGGAAACCCACGTTGGCGACCGCGAACTCCCCGTGAGCCAGGCGCACGTAGTCGTCGATGATCGCGCGCACCTGGCCGGTGCCGACCGCGTACTCGTGGGAGTAGTGCAGATGAGAGGTGTAGGAGCGGGCACCGCAGCCGAGGCCGACCATGCCGTCGCTCTGGCAGCTGTACTCGGCGGGGCTCGACCGCCCCGGCAGCCGGAACATCCGCATCGAGATCTGCTCGTACCCGGCGGCGAGCAGGTGGTCGCGGCCCTGACGGTAGAGGGTGAGCCGGTGGTCGTCCCAGTCGCGGGCGCGACGGCCCAGACCGGTGAGCGGGCGGACGTACAGGGGGTAGAGGTAGATCTCCTCGGGCTTCCAGGCGAGCGCGGCGTCCAGCGAGTAACGCCAGGACGCCTCCGTCTGCCCGTCGATGCCGTAGATCAGGTCGAGGTTGAGCGTCTCGAACCCGGCCTCGCGGATCCGGCCGAGCGCCGTCTCGACCTCCTGCCGCCGCTGCGGCCTGACCGCCGCGCGAGCCTCGGCGTCGACGAAGCTCTGCACGCCGATCGAGATGCGGGTCGTGCCCCGCTCGGCGAGGACCGCGAGCCGGTCGGCCGTCGCGGTCGCCGGGGAGGTCTCCACGGCCATCGGGACGGTCCGCAGGTCGGCGCCCATGATCTGCTCGGCGAGGTCGAACATCCTGGTGAGCTCGGCGGCCTTGAGATAGGTCGGCGTGCCGCCGCCGACGGCCGCCGCCACGAAGCGGGGACCGTTCAGGGCACCCCGTACGGCGCTCGCCTGGCGTTCCAGCGCGCCGAGATAGGCGTCGACGAGCTCCTCGGGGGCGCCGGTGCGGGTGAACAGGTTGCAGAATCCGCAGCGCATCTCGCAGAACGGGATGTGCAGGTAGAGGAAGAGGTGGTCGACGGGCTCCCTGGCCCACACCTCCGCCAGCGGCGGACGCGGATCGAGCGGCCGGTAGGCGGTCTTGTGCGGGTAGGCGTAGACATACCCCTGATACGGCCCCGCATCGGGTGAGGCGGCGTCCGGCGGCGGCGCGGGTGCGCCCCGCTCGCCGTCCACCACCTCTGGCGTCCGGCCAGGACTCGGAGTCAACGCCACTCCCCCCGCTCCATCGTGAACTCACCGTAGGGCACGGTCCAGACGACCTCGTGACCGATCCGGTGCCCGACGTATCCATCTTCACCGTAGGCGGTGCCGTGATCGGAACAGACGATCGCGAACCCAGGGCGCCGTTCGCTCATCAGCGCGAACAGCCTGCCGATGTGCCGGTCGACGTATTCGAGCGCGGCGGCGTGGCTCCGCCGGCTGTCACCGTGCTCGCGAGTGGCGCCCGGCAGGTGGAACCAGTTCGGCTGGTGCAGGGCCGACACGTTGACGAACAGGAACACCGGACCGTCCACCCCCGTGACCACCCGCTCGGCGCATGCGATCTGCGCTTCGAACGAGGTCCGCGAGGTGACCCCGAACCCCGGCTCCCAGTGGCTCTCGGCGAACATCGCCGGCAGCGCGGACCCGAGCGGGGTCAGCTTGTTGAAGAACCCCACCCCGCCGACGCAGACCGTGTGGTACCCCGCCCCGGCCAGCCCGCCGGGCAGGTCGGGCGCGTCGAACACCCAGGTGCCCGGGGCCGTGGTCTCGCTCCCGGGGAACGCGGCGGCGAACGGGCGGGGATGCGGTCCCGGGTCGATCGGGGTGGGCAGGAAACCGGCGAGGATCGCGGCGTGCGCGGCGTAGGTAAAGCTCCCCGGACTGTGCCGCCGCTCCCACCGGCCGCCCGGCAGTGCCCTGCTGAGATTCGGCAGCCGACCCGCCGCCAGCAGTTCCTCCGCCACGTCGTACCGAAGCGTGTCGAGCGTTACCAGCAGCAGGTCGTGGCTGCCCACGATCTCGTTCATGTCACGCATCGGCCCCGCCTTCGCCCCCGAGGTCACGGGACCGCCCGGGTCGCGGTTCTCCCCGCCCCCTGCGGCGAGTACCGGGCGAGGATCGCGCGGACCTGGGCACCGTAGGTGTCGAGGCCCTCCGCGCCGCTACCGGGCAGGCCCTCCAGCCGGGGCAGCAGGTCGCCGAACGCGTTGACCTCGGCCACCGCGAGATCGTGCCAGTCGGCCCCGACCATCAGGTCGACCCCGGCGGCCGGACTCCCGGGAAAGCAGGCTGCCGCCCGTGCGCAGACCTCCAGGGCCCGTTCCCATCCCTCGGCGCCGAGTCCGGCCCTGACCTCGCCGAGGTCGCCGCGCAGACCGCCGAGGTGCAGGTTCGTTATGGGCCCCCGGCTCGTGCGGACGACCACGTGGGTGGGCGTGCCGTCCACGACGACCACCCTCAGATCGATCGCGCGCCCGCCGAGGCTCGCCTTGGGAAACCATCGCTCGACGTGCAGCCCGTCTCCGGCCAGCGCCTCGACGATCGCCGCCAGGTCGGACTCGTCCTCGTAGCACCTGACCCGCAGGGAGTTGCGCAGCCCCCCGGAGGTCAGCTCCGCCGAGGTCACCGCCCTGACCCGGTCGCCCGACGCGTGCAGGGCGACGACCCCCGAGGCCGACGAGCCATGGGCCGGTTTGACGAACACCCGCCCCCAGCGGGCCTCGCCCATCCGCTCGCGCAGCTCGGCATAGCCGCGGATCGGTCCGGGAAGCGCGGGCGGCACCGGCACCCCGGCCGCCGACAGCCTGGCGTGGCAGCGTCGTTTGTCGAACATCACCGAGATGTCCTCGACGTCGGCGAGCAGCACGGCCCCCGGAGTCCGGCCGACGGCCTCGCTGACCCGCGCCGCCCCGGCGACGAACGCGGCGTGCCAGCGGGCCCCGCCGCCGACCCGGGACGGCTCGCCGCCTCCGCGCAGCAGCTCGTCCGTCTCCGCGTCCTCCCCCGGCGAGTCGATCCGTACCAGCGTCTCCGGCTCAATCCGGATCTCCGCGCCGCGCAGCACGGACGTCCACGGCAGGACCGCGGGCTCGCGCAGTCCCTGCCGGACGCAGGCGTCGGCGAACATGGTCACCCGCCGCTCCCCCGGCGTGCCGACGACGGCGAGCGCGGTCATTCGGAGACCGCGACGTAATACCAGTCGTCGTCGGGCTTCTCCTGTTCGGACAGGTCGAGCTCGACGCCGGAGAACGCCGCCCTGAGGCGCTCGACCATGGCGTCGCCCAGGAAGTGGTGGTGCAGGTCCAGCCGCCTGAGGTGAGTCAGCGACCCGCTCTCCAGCAGCGCCTCGGCACCCGCGTCGGTGAGCGTGCCCATCGACAGGGCCAGCGACTCCAGCCGGGCCACCACCGGGGCTGCGGCGACGGCCGTGGCGACCTCGTCCTGGATCTCGCTGTCCTGCAGGCCGAGGTGCTTGAGCGCGGGCAGCCGCTCGCCGGACAGGATGCCCTCCAGATCGGCCACCGTGGTGTCTCCGCCGTACTCCACCGCCCCGAGCCAGAGCTCCAGGTATTCCAGCGCGGGGAAGTCGCTCTCGCCGACCGCCCTGGCCACCGCTGGCGGCAGGCCGCCCGTCTCGAACCGGAGGATCCTGAGGTTGTCGTGCCGGATCGGCCGCAGCTCCAGCTCGGTGCCGCCCCGAACCTCCAGGCGCTCCAGCAGCGGGAACGCCGCCAGCAACGGGGTGACGTCGCTCTGCACGATCCAGGAGATCTCGCACTCCTCCGACGACATCGCGCCGAAGAAGAGCGAACGCAGTGCGGGAAACCGCGCCGCGTTCTCGGCCAGCAGCCGGATGGGCCCCGAGGCGTCGTTCTCGTAGGCCTCACCCCAGCCGCCGACGATGATCGCCCTGACCTCGGTGGTGTCGACGGTCTCCACGAAGCGCGCGAAGTGCTCCTCGAAGGTCTCCTTGGCGTCGTGGACGCGGACCGAGATGCGCCACGCCGCCTCGCCCGCCGCGGGCATGGGCGCCCCCGGCGGGCGCAGGCTCACGATGGGCAGGCCCGCGTACTCCCCACGGTGGAGACCGTCGACGTCGTCGTTGAACTCGCTGTAGTCCATCGGAAACTCCCGTCAGGCTTAACGTGGCAGGACCCGTCCTACCAGAGTCACCCGACATTCTCTGAATCATGCGCGCAGGTCAGGTGGGCACGGGGCGTCAGCGATGATGGACGGCATGGACAACGGTCACATCCGTCTCAATTCTGCGGCGGGACGCTGGGTTCTGCTCACCACGGTGCTCGGTTCCGGCATCGCCCTGCTGGACAGCACGGTGGTCAACGTGGCGCTGCCCGCCCTCGGCGCCGATCTCGGCGCCGACATGGCCGGTCTGCAGTGGACCGTCAACGCCTACACCCTCACCCTGGCGGGTCTGATCCTGCTGGGCGGCTCGCTCGGTGACCGGTACGGCAGGCGCAGGATCTTCCTGATCGGCGTCGTCTGGTTCGCCCTCGCCTCCGCCCTGTGCGGTCTGGCGCCCAACGTGCAGACGCTGATCGCGGCCCGCGCGCTGCAGGGCATCGGCGGGGCGCTGCTGACCCCCGGCTCCCTGGCCATCATCCAGTCGTCCTTCGACCGCGAGGACCGTCCCAGGGCTATCGGGGCGTGGTCGGGTCTGGGCGGGGTGGCCTCGGCCATCGGCCCGCTGCTCGGCGGGTGGCTGGTGGAGACGGCCGGCTGGCGCTGGGTGTTCCTGATCAACCTGCCGCTGTCGGCGCTCGTCGTGCTGGTCGCCCTGCGGCATGTCCCGGAGAGCAGGAACGCCGAGGCCGCCGGCCGGTTCGACGTGCTCGGCGCGGCGCTGGCGGCGCTGGCGCTGGCCGGGATCACCTACGGCCTGATCGGCCTGGAGGTCGTCCCGATCCTGGCAGGCGTGTCGCTGGGCGCCGCGTTCGTCTGGCTGGAGATCAGGCGCTCGCCCAGGGCGCTCGTACCGGTCGAGGTCTTCGCGTCAAGGGTGTTCACCGCGGTCAACGTCGTCACGTTCGTCATGTACGCCGCGATGGGCGTGGTGTTCTTCCTGCTGGTGGTCCAGTTGCAGGTGTCGGCGGGATTCTCCCCGCTGCTGGCCGGGTCCGCGATGATCCCGGTGACGATCCTGATGCTGCTGCTGTCGGCCCCGGCGGGCGAGCTGGCCAAGCGGATCGGGCCCCGGCTGCCGATGACGGCCGGCATCCTGGTCTGCGCGGGAGCCCTGCTGCTGATGTCGCGGATCGGCCCCGGCTCGTCGTACGTGGTGGACGTTCTGCCCGTGACGACCCTGTTCGGCCTGGGTCTGTCGGCGGCGGTCGCGCCGCTCACCGCGACCGTGCTGGCCAGCGCCGACGAGCGGCACGCGGGGGTGGCCAGCGGCGTCAACAACGCCGTCGCCAGGACCGGCGGGCTGCTCGCGGTGGCCGCGATCCCCCCGCTGGCCGGGCTGACCGGTGACGCCTTCGACTCCCCCACGATCTTCACCACCGGATTCCATACGACCATGCTGGTCAGCGCGTCGATGATGGGCCTCGCGGCGCTGCTCACCTTCCTCACCATCCGGGGGAACGTGCTGATCCGCTCGGAGCCGAAGACCGGCTGCCCGGTGACGGCTCCCCAGCCCGGCAGGTGACCGCCCTCAGAAGGTGAACGCCTGGCTGCGGACGCTGTTGTCGAAGTTGGACACCAGCAGCTCCGGCTCGCCGACCGAGCGGACCTCGGGCAGCCGGGTGAACAGCTCGCGGAACATCGCCCTGATCTCCTGCCTGGCGAGGTTGGCCCCCAGGCAGAAGTGCGGCCCCGGACCGCCGAAGCCCACGTGGGGCTTGGTGTCCCGGGTGATGTCGAACCGGTCGGCGTCCGGGAAGACCGTCTCGTCGCGGTTGGCCGAGCCGTAGAAGAGCACCACCTTGTCGCCCGCCTTCAGCTGCAGGCCGCGCAGGTCGTAGTCCTCGGTGACGGTGCGGCGGAACTGCATGATGGGTGAGACGTAACGGACCATCTCCTCGATGGCGCCGCCGATGTGGGCGTCGAAGTCGTCTGCCAGCAGGCGCCGCTGCTCGGGGTTGTCGGTCAGCAGCTTGATACCGTGCGCCATGGTGTTGCGGGCCGTCTCGTTGCCCGCCACGAGCAGGAGCGTGAAGAACGACCCCAGCTCCCTGTCGGTCAGCCTCTCACCGTCGACGTTGGCGGTGACCAGCGCGGAGACCAGGTCGTTGCCCGGTGCCCCCGAGCGCTCCCTGCCCAGGTTGATCACCAGGCGCTGCAGGGCGAGCAGCGCGAGCGTGTTCTGGGCGGCCATCCTGACCGTGTGCGCCAGGCTGGGCCGCACGCCGGAGTAGGCGGTGGAGATGTCGACGTGCTGGTGGACCCTGGCCCGCACGTCGTCCGGGACGCCCATCATGTCGCAGATGACGTGGATGGGCAGTTTGGCGGCCACCTGCGTGACGAAGTCGCCGGGCCCCGAGGCCGTCACGTCGTCGACGATCCGCGCGCACGCGGCGTCGATGTCGCCCTGCAGGTTGCTCAGCATCTTCGGGCTGAACGCGCGGGAGACGATCCGGCGGAGCCGGGCGTGCCGGGGGTCGTCCATGTTGACCATGGACTCGCCGAACACGTGCTTGACCCAGCCGGGCGGCTCGGGGCTGGTCACGCCGGGCTCGCTGGAGAACACCTTGGCGTTGCGGCTGGCCTCCACCACGTCGGCGTGCCTGACCAGCGCGTAGAAACCCTTGCCCGAGCGGAGCAACGGCACCCGCTTCTCCTCGAAGAACACCGGCCGGTCGAGATCCCGAAGCCGCGCGAACGCCTCATGCCGCTCCTTGAGCGGCCGCCGCCAGAATCCCAGGTCGGCCAGGTCGATTTCCATGCTTCCAATCCTGGCATGTTCTTTACCCGTACCGGCCACGTGAATTTCATATCCTTGTGGGCCGCGTGTCCGAATTATCGGAAACCATTACGGCTATGAGAGCCGTGTTTCTCGTCTCCATTGCCTTCACCTCCCTTCTGGTCTCCACCTCCCCCTCCATGGCGAACGCCTGCTCCGGCGTACCCTCCGACTTCGACGGCGACGGACGGGCCGATCTCGCGGTCGCCGCGCCCTACACCCGCTCCGGCGGCCACGCCCGCGCGGGGGCGGTCACCGTCCTGTACGACATGCGCACCGCCCGGAGGCTGACCCAGGACGACCCCGGCGTGCCCGGCGAGAGCGAGACCGGGGACGCGTTCGGCTCGGCGCTGGCGACCGGTGACTTCGACGGCGACCGCTGCGCCGACCTGGCCGTGGGCGTCTCCGAGAAGGACCGCTCCCGGCCGGGAGCCGACGGCGACGGAGTGGTGCTGCTGTTCCACGGCTCGCCGGACGGCCTGCGGCCCGGCAGGGTGATCGACGCCGGCGACCTGGGCCACGAGCGAGACTCCGGCCGGTTCGGGGCCGCGCTCGCGGCGGGGGACCTGGACGGAGACGGGGACGACGAGCTGGTGATCGGCGCCCCGGGGCTGGGTGGCGGCGCGGTCGGGGTGTACGGGTTCAGCGGACGCGAGCCGTACATGATCACGCAGCGGACCGGATGGGTGGGACAGCCCGAGAAGGAGACCGACCAGTTCGGCGCGGTGCTCGCCACCGGGGACTTCGACGGCGACGGACGGGCCGAGGTCGCCGTGGGCGCGCCCGCGGACACGGTCCTGAAGAACGGCCAGGGCTCGGTCACCGTGCTCGACGTCCGGCGGCGGAAGGCGACCTTGCTCACCCAGGACAGCCCGGGGATCAGCGGCCGCGCCGAGGCCTGGGACTTCTTCGGCGAGGCCCTGGCATCCGGTGACTTCAACGCCGACGGCCACGCCGACCTGGCGATCGGCGTACCGGGCGAGGGCCTGACCGAGAACCAGCGGGCGATGGACTACGGCGACGGCACGGTGCACGTCGTCTACGGCTCCCGCGCCGGGCTGCGCACCGCGGTCTCGGAAACCTGGTCGCAGCGCTCCCTGAAGGGGGAACCGCGCTATTTCGACCGCTTCGGCGCCGCCCTCGCCGCCGGAGACCTCAACGGTGACGGCGACGACGAACTGGCGATCGGGGTGCCGGGTGAGAACGCCGTCCAGGTGCTCGCGGGTACCCGCTCCGGCGGGCTCACCAAGAACAACAACCTGCTGATCACCGGCGAGGGCGGCGACTTCGGCGGGGCTCTGGCCATGGTCGCGGGCCGCGGCCTGGTCATCGCCGCCCCAGGCGACGGCAAGCTCACCCTGCTGCGCGGGACCGTGCGGAAGGGCCCCTACCCCGGCATCCGCCCATCGACGGCGAGGACGCTGGCCACCGCCGCCAAGGGCACCCTGTTCGGCTACGCCCTCACAAACTCGTCCTCACCCCGGTAGACGACCGTTTTCTTCGACTCGCTACCTAAGATGATGGTCATGTTCGACGCACAGCACAGGACCGTCCGCGACCTACGCCGAGGCAACCGGGCGATAGTGCTGCGCGCCCTCTACTTCGAGGGACCCGCCAGCCGCCAGGAGCTCAGTGAGACCATCGGGCTCAGCCCCGCCACCGTGAGCAACGTGACGGGAGATCTGCTGGCGAGCGGGACCATCGTCGAGGCGGGCCTGGCCGACTCCGACGGAGGCAGGCCGCGCGTGTTGCTACGGGTCAACACCACCCACGGCTACGCCATCGGCGTCGACGTCGGCGAGACGCACGTGCACGTCGAACTCTTCGACCTGGACATGAACCGCCAGGCCAAGGCCGAGTACGCGCTCCGCCCGACCCGGCACGACGTCGATCTGGTCGTCCGCCACATCATCGAGGGCATCGACGTGGTCCTGAACGAGAGCGGCGTGCCCGCCGAGCGGGTGCTCGGCGTGGGGGTGGGCGTTCCCGGCGTCGTCGAGACGGGGCCCGACGCCCTGATCCACGCCCCGACCTTCGGATGGGACGCGGTCCCCCTCGGCAGGCTCCTGCGGGCGGGCACCGACCTGCCGCTCTTCGTGGACAACGGCGCCAAGTCGATGGGGCAGGCCGAGCTGTGGTTCGGCGTCGGGCGCAGGGCCAGGCACGCCGTGGTGGTGCTGATCGGCTCGGGAGTCGGGGCGAGCATCATCACCGACGGAACCACGTACCTGGGGGCCAACAGCAGCGCCGGCGAGTGGGGCCATACGAAGATCATGGTCGGCGGGCACCGGTGCCGCTGCGGCGGAGAGGGCTGCCTGGAGGCGTACGTGGGGGCCAGGGGCATTCTGGAACGTGCCGGGGCCTGGACGGAGAGCGTCGACGAGCAGGCCGCGCTGGCCGAACTGGTGGCCGGCGGTTCCCCCGTCATCGACGAGACCGTCACCTATCTGGGCATCGGCCTGGCCAACCTGATCAACCTGTTCAACCCTGAGCGGATCATCATCGGCGGCTGGGCCGGCGTGCTGCTCGGCGAGCACCTGCTGACGAGGATCAGGAAGGTCGCCGCGGACAACTGCCTGGCGCAGCCGTACAAGACGGTCTCCATCGGTCTGGGCCGCCTCGGCGTCGACTCCGTCGCGCTGGGCGCGGCCACCCTCGTGATCGAGAACTTCCTGCAGGCCGGCACGACCTCGAAGCCGAACGGCGCTCCCAGGCGTCCCCGGAACCGCGCCGGGATCTGACCGTTCGTTCCGGCTCGTTCCGCAGCAGGACGGGAAGGGCCCGTCCCATGCGGCGGGCCGTGCGGCCGGGACACCGGAGAGCCGGGCCGCACGCCCCTGGTCCGCCGGGAGGCTAACGGATACGCGTGCTGACCTTGACCGGGCGGGAAATCTCCTTGCGGAGCTTACCGATGTCGGCCTTCGCGTCGGCGGTGACGATCACACCGAACCTGACCGTGGCGACGCCCCGGCGCGAGCCCGCCCAGGCGCGGATCCGCACCGTCGTCGAGTCGCCCTTGTCGAGGGAGGTGATCCAGCAGGAAAGGTCACGGCGCTTGACCGAGCACTTGACGCTGCGCGGCTTGGAGATCACCTTGATCTTGCGGAACCGGTTGGGGAAGTCCCCGACGAGTGCCACGTAGTGCTGGCCGCGGGCCTTCCTGTTACTGACCTTGACCGTGTAGACGAGGGATCCACCCCGGCGGACGTGCTTGGGGTAGGAGATCACGTACCTGAAGTCGGTGGGCGCCGCGGCGGCGGGTGACACGGCGGGTGCGGTGGGTAGCGCGGACCTGGCGGCCGAGGCGGAGGGCTGGACGAGGAGGGTGCCACCCAGCGCCATGGCGAGAGCCACGGCGCCGAGTCTCGTGGTGAGGGGACTCATAAGCGGCATCATCCAACATCTCTTCAGGAATTCCTCTGGCGCTTTAGGTCAGTGCCGCCTGTCCTGCCGGAATGGTGAACCGAGCACCGGTCTTCGCCGGAGCGCCGCGCCTGCTGATGTAGTCGAGCGTGCGGAAGTCGGCGTGCAGCTCCTGTGGCGTGACCCGGCAGACGATGTAACCGCGCCGCTGGTCGAGGTAGGAGATGTGCGGGTTCTCGGCGATCGTCGCGGCGACCCGGCTCTCGTCGCGGTAACCGTCGCCGTCGCTGGCGATCGAGGAGGTGACGAGTTCCACCGCGATCCGGGGTGAGTCCGGGTCGTCGAAGTCGAGCCTCAGGTCCGCCGCGTGGTGCATGTGCGCGTCTCCGGTCAGCACCACCGGGTTGGCCGCGCCCGTGTCCCGGAATCCGGTCAGCAGGCGGGTGCGCTCGGCGGCGTAGCCGTCCCAGGAGTCCATGTTGACCTCGATGCCCGGCCCGACCCTGGAGTCACGCTGGGCCATCAGGATCTGCTGGCCGACCAGGTTCCAGCGGGCGCCGGAGCTCGCGAGGCCGTCGAGCAGCCAGCTCCGCTGGTCCTCGCCGAGCAGGGTGCGCCCGGTGGCCAGCCTGTCGTCGCAGCCGGACCTGAGCCCGTCCTCGCAGGCCTGGTCGTCGCGGAACTGCCGGGTGTCGAGCAGGTGGAAACGGGCCAGCGGCCCCCAGTCCACCCGGCGGTGGACCCGCATCGACGCCCCGCCGGGCACGCTCGTCCGGCGCAGCGGCATGTTCTCGTAGTACGCCTGGAAGGCGTTGGCCCTGCGCCGGGCGAACGCCGGGTCCCCGGAGCTGGAGACCTCTCCCGCCCAGTTGTTCTCGATCTCATGGTCGTCGAAGGTCACCAGCCACGGCGCGACCGCGTGCGCCGCCTGCAGGTCGGCGTCGCTCTTGTACTGCGCGTGCCGCATCCGGTAGTCGGCCAGCGTGGCGCAGGTGCCCGAGGTGTGCTGCCGTACGCTCCCGGCGAGGGCCGTGTACCCCCGTGGCGCGTACTCGTACATGTAGTCGCCCAGGTGGACGACCAGCTCGGGATCCTGCTCGGCCAGCCTCCGGTACGCCGTGTAGAAACCGTGCTCGTAGTGGGCGCAGGCGGCGATGGCGAAGGTCAGCGGGGACGATGAAGACACAGCGGACGGGGCGGTGCGGGTGCGACCGGTCGGCGACAGGTGGCCCTCGGCCCGGAAACGGTAGAAGTACTCCCGGCCTGGCTCCAGGTGGTCCACCTCGACGTGGACGCTGTGCGCCCGCTGCCGGCGCGCGGTCTCGGTGCCCGCGCGGACCACCTTGGCGAACCGCTCGTCGGTGGCGAGCTGCCATTCGACGTCCACGTCCCTGGCCGGCATCCCGCCCCGGCCGTCCGGGCCGAGCGGGTCGAGGGCGAGCCTGGTCCACAGCACGACGCCGTCCGCCGACGGGTCGCCGGAGGCGATGCCGAGCCTGAACGGGTCGCCGGCGAGGGTCCGGGCCGGGCCGTGCCCGGCCCCGGTGAGCAACAGGCCGCCCGCACCGGCGGCGGCGGAAAGAAACACTCTGCGTGACAGCTTCTGCTCCACACCACCAGTGCAACCGCCCCAGCTTTCCCCGCCATGGCCTGAGCATCAAGGCAGGATGAACAGCCGTTGCACAGGCAAATGCCTTACCCACCGTGACTGAACATCGGCCGACCGGCGGGCGACATCGAGGCGAAGGATCGGCTTCCCCGCGGTGGCCGCGCCCGAGCCCCGGAGTGACGGTTCAGGAGGCGACGGCCTCCGCGGCGGTGAACCCGAGCGGGCGGGTCATCCCAGGTAGGGCTTGAGGTGGGGGGTGAGAGCGCCGCAACCCAGGTACTTCTCCACGGTGTGGAAGTCGAGCCAGTCGAGGTTGACCAGCGCCTCCTGGTCGACGCCGGTGAAGCAGGTCCGCAGCCCCGGCGGGATCGCCGCGATGTCGTCCTTGTCGGCGATGTTCACCCACCGCCTGACCTTGGGAGGCCGGCCGCCCCAGCCGTTGACCGGTGCGGGCATCAGGCGCTCGAAGATCACATTGCGCATGCCGAGCGGACTGCCCAGAGTGATCAGCAGGTCGACCTCCAGGTCGGGGTTGGCCCAGAGCGTCTCGTAGGTCACCACGCTGCCCAGCGAGTGCGCGATCACCACCCTGGGCCGGTTCCGCCTGATCACCTCGGCCACAGCCGCCCTCGACTTCTCGCGCGCCTCGCTCCCGGCCATCATGTAGGCGGCGACCTCGGGACAGAAGAACCTGGCGAAGTCGACGGCGTTGCCCTGCAACCGGTCCAGCAGCCAGCCGGTCATCCGGTGCAGGGCGCCGGTCAGCCCCTCCCCCACCGAGTCGAGCTGCTTGGCCCAGGCGACGAAGACCTCCTGGGCGCCGACGTTCATGCTCCGCACCGCGCGCCTGGAGTCGTCCTTGCTCTCACCCAGCAGGTGGGCGTAGTAGGCGATCTCGGTGATGTAGCGCTCCTTGGCGTGCGGCTTGCCGCCGGTCAGGCCCTTGTGCAGGTAGCGGTCCCACTTGTCGCGCATCGCGACCGCCGCGCCGCTGACCGAGTTACCCGCGTCGCGGTAGTAGCGGTACTTACCGATACCGTGCACCCCGACGATCGTGTCCATCCGCCCCCGCCTCCTGTGTTGGATGCCCGGTTTTCACGGGTGTCGATGACATCCGCCCCGAGCAACTGTGGCGGAAGCGAGCCCCGCGCCACAAGACCACGGGGGTGCTATTCGGAGACCGGGTGGCGGGCTTTCAGGAGGGAGAGAAAGGCGCGGAACAGCCCCGGCATGTCGATCTCGTCGGGGGCGAGCAGCCACTGGAGCTGGAGTCCGTCCATCACCGCGAACATCAGCGGCGCGGCCTGCTCGGGTGTGAGGCCGGCGGGCAACTCGTCGCCGAGTTCGGCGCGGATCACCTCGGCCATCCAGGCGCGGGAGGTTCCGTAGCGCTCCTTGAAGAAATCCCTGGCCGGGTGGTCCTCGATCACGCTCTCCGCGGAGAGCACGGTGAAGGACTGCACGATGCCGCGGCGCTGTGCGTTGTACTCGACCAGCGCGGCCACGGTGTCCAGCGTGATCGCTCCCCCCTCACCGGGCAGCACGAGCACGTCGAGGTTGCGCTCGTCGCGCAACTGCAGAACCTCGGCGAGCAGCCGATCCTTGCTCGGGAAGTAATGCAGCACCCCCTGCTGGCTGAGGCCCACCCGCTCGGCGATCGACGCGATCGACGCCCCCGTGTAGCCGCGTTCGGCGAATACGTCGAGCGCGGCCAGCAGGATCTCCTCCCGCCGGCTCTCGCGTGATCCTCGGCGTCGCACCATGCGTCAACCCCTCTCGTCGCGCCGAGCCTAACGTGATCAGCAAGAATAACAATTACATATCATGACCTACCGACCATTCGGTAATTGCGGGCATACTCCCGAGGGAAAGCGCGTACAGCGAGGTTCAAGGAGATCACGTGGCCGGACCCCTCGTCGTCGGTCCAGGGAGGCCCGGCGTTCTCCCGGCCACCGCACCCGCTGGTTTCGCGCGCCGCCTCGCCCTCGCCGGCCCCGGTTCCCCGGCGACGCTCCGCGCGACCGCCGGAGGAACCGGCCCGCACTCTTCCTCTTCGCCCCGATCGGCGTGATCGTGGGCACAGTTCTGGTCACTCGCATCAAGGAGGTTCGCTGACCGTGTCGGGAATCGAGCACGACGACATCGTGGAACAGGCGCTGAGCAAACTCGACCTGGACACCAAGGCGCGCATCCTGGCCGGTCAGGACATGTGGAGCCTGCCCGCGGCGCCCGGCGCCGGCCTCGATGCGATCGTCATGTCGGACGGGCCGATCGGCGTCCGAGGCGCCAGGTGGACGGCCGACGACCCGTCCATCGCCCTGCCGAGCCCGACCGCCCTGGCCGCGACCTGGGATGTGGCGCTGGCCCGCCGCGTCGGCAACCTGCTGGCCCAGGAGGCCCGCCGCAAGGGCGTTCACGTGCTGCTGGCACCGACCGTCAACCTGCACCGCTCCCCCCTCGGCGGCCGGCACTTCGAGTGCTACTCCGAGGACCCGATGCTGAGCGGCGAGATCGCCGCCGCTTACGTCATCGGAGTCCAGGAGGGCGGGGTCGCCGCCATGGTCAAGCACTTCGTGGCCAACGACTTCGAGACCGAGCGGATGACCGCCAACGTCCTGGTCGGCGAGCGCGCCCTGCGCGAGCTCTACCTGGCCCCCTTCGAGCTCGTGGTGAAGAAGGCGGGGCCGTTCGGCGTCATGGCGGCCTACAACAGCGTCAACGGGCCCACCATGACAGAACATGACGAGCTGCAGAACAAGGTCCTGCGCGACGAGTGGGGTTTCGACGGCGTCATCGTCTCCGACTGGACGGCCGCCCGCGACACGATCCGCGCCGCGCTCGGCGGGCTCGACATCGCCATGCCCGGCCCCGGCACCGTGTACGGCCCGGCGCTCGCGGCGGCCGTACGCGCCGGAGAGCTGGACGAGGAGATCGTGGACGAGCACGCACGCCGGGTGCTGACCCTGGCCCGCCGGGTGGGCGCCCTGGAGGGCGCGTCCCGCGCCGAACCCCTTCCGGCCGTCGACGGGGAGGCGCTGGCCCGTGAGGTGGCGGCGGCGTCGTTCACGCTGGTGCGCAACGACGGCGTCCTGCCGTTCGGCCCGGACACGAGCGTGGCCCTCATCGGAGGAGCGGCGAAGGAGGCCCGCGTGATGGGCGGGGGCAGCGCGCAGGTCTTCCCCTCCCATGTCGTGTCACCGTACGACGGGCTCGCGTCCGCGGGGATCCGGATGGCGTACGCCCGCGGGGCCGACCCCAGCGGCAGGTTCAACCCGGCGCGCTTCCCGCTGCGCGCGGTCTGCCGGGCGAAGGACGGGCGGATGCTCGGCGATTTCCCGCTGTCCGAGGGGGTGATCCAGTGGTTCGGCGAGATGCCGGAAGGCGTGGCCTTCCAAGAGCTGCGCAGCGTCGAGATCACCGGCACGTTCACTCCCGCGGTCGGCGGCGTGCACCGGCTCTCGATCGAGGGAGTCGGCCGCTTCCGGCTCGTCGTCGGCGGGCAGGCCCGCTTCGACGGGACGATGGTCCCGGCGGGCGATGACCCGATCGCGTTGTTCATGGCGCCGCCGCACACCGTCGTCGACGTGGAGCTGCGCGCCGGGGAGCCGGTCGACGTCCGCCTCGAGCACACGCTGCCCCGGTCCGGCCTGCTGTCGTTCCCCTTCGTCGGCGCCACGCTCGGTCACCGGGAGCCGTCGCCCGGTTCGGACGAGCTGATCGAGGAGGCCGTGCGGGTCGCCTCGGCGGCGGACGTCGCCGTGGTCGTCGTGGCCACGACCAAGGAGGTGGAGAGCGAGGGCTTCGACCGCACGTCGCTGAAGCTGCCCGGCCGCCAGGACGAGCTGGTGTCCCGGGTGGCCGCCGCCAACCCGCGGACGGTCGTCGTGGTCAACGCCGGCTCCCCTGTGGAGATGCCGTGGCGGGAAGAGGTCGCGGCCATCCTGCTCACCTGGTTCCCCGGCCAGGAGGGTGGCCACGCGCTGGCCGACGTGGTGCTCGGCCGTACGGAGCCGGGCGGCCGCCTGCCGACCACCTGGCCCGGCGTGCTCGAGGAGTGTCCGGTCATCGACGTCACCCCCGTCGACGGTGTGCTGCGGTACGAGGAGGGCGTCTTCGTCGGCTACCGCGCCTGGGAGCGGTCGGGGACGGCTCCCGCCTACGGGTTCGGAGCCGGTCTCGGATACACGACCTGGCACTACGAGTCCGCCGGGTACGCCGACGGGACGCTCACCGTCCGGGTGCGCAACACCGGCGACCGTCCCGGCCGCGAGGTGGTGCAGGTCTACCTGGCACCCGCGGTGCCCGACGAGTCCCGGCCCGCCCGCTGGCTGGTCGGGTTCGCCGTCGCCGAGGCCGACCCCGGCGAGGCCGCCGAGGTGTCCGTCGAGATCCCGCGCCGCGCGGCCGAGGTCTGGAGCGAGCACGGATGGCGCCTGGTCTCCGGGGACTACGTGCTCCAGACCGGGCATTCACTCGACGACATCCGCCTCACCACCGCCATACCCCTGTAGGAGGGCACAGCGAGGTTTTCCCGCCCCCGCCCATCTGCCCGCGTACGCGGTGGCGGCCCGCTGGGGCATTCAGGGCCCAGCCGTTTCAGCAAGCTCTTCGGGGCTGGGCCCGGCGTCCCACCCCGCGAGTTCCGAGACCGATTCCGCCCGAGCGTCACCCAGGAGTGAGTGGGGACGCCGCGGGCCGCCGGCTGGGAAAGACCGAAGACGCGCGGATCTGGAAGTCGGCCGAGAAGAGGCGGCCGTGGTCACCCTCGCGCCCTTCGATGCGGTCGACGAGCAGTTCCACCGCCGCCCGGGCGGTCTCGCCGGGCAGGAAGCTGAGCGTGCTGAATGGAAGGGCCGTTGCCGCCTCCGATCCTAGACGATCTATTCCAAGGGGTTCAGTGGTTCGCGCGTCGAGCGTGGATACCGCTCGCCCACGGTCAGGCGCTGGCCGGTGCTGCGGATGCCAGTCGTGCCGCTGGTGGCAGCGGTGCGTGGTGAGGGCAGGCTTCGAACGCCTGGATCGCCAGCCCTGCGAAGCGTCGGGAGGCCATGACCTGGGTGGCGGTAGATGTGGCGTGGATCCCCTTGTTGGCCATGAGTACGAGAATGAGGTCGTCCAGGACGAAGTCGGGCCTCAGGGGCCCTGCGTCCTTGGCTCGCTGGGCCAGTCCGGCGACTGCTTTCACCGTGTACTCACGTCCCGCGACATCCGGCGCCCCCGGGAGCGTTGACAGGAAGGCTTCGGTGAAGCCCCGATCGCGTGCGTGCAGCTCACAGATTTTCTCGATCACCAGGCACAGGCCACGCCACGGATCAGGATCTGCGCACCCCTCGTCGACAATGGCGCGACATGCGTTCAGCTGGTCCGCGAAGGCATCGGCGACCAGCATCTGCTTAGTCGGGAAGCGACGGTACAAGGTGGCAGGTCCCACCCCGGCGCGCCGCGCGATCTCCCGCATCGGCACATCCAGGCCGTCGGCCGAGAACAGCGCTCGGGCCGCGTCGAGGATGCGGTCGCGGTTGTCCATCGCGTCGGAACGCAGCTTATGAGGCAAATGGTCGGTCACCACTCTCACTTTACCTAAGCGGACGGGGGCGTCCGTTACCGTTCGAGGTGTAGAAGCTCGCCGAGATCATCGGGGCGCGCAGCACCGGGACCGATCCTCGGCCGCGGTGTGAAGCCCCTTCCCGCCGGGCGGCGATCGGTGGCGGGTATGGAGCAGGACCGTGCTTGAGCGGTCCGAGAACGTGGAGACGACATTGAAGGCAATCGTGATCCAGACGTACGGAGGTCCTGAAGGTCTGGCTGTTGTCGACCTGCCGGTACCCACACCTGCTGCCGGGCAGGTGCTAATCGCCACCGAGGCGGTGGGCGTCGGTGGTGTCGACACAGTGATCCGAAGCGGGGCTCTGGCCGCCTACGGCTTCAAGGAGGGCCACATCCCGGGTGGCGAGGTGGCGGGCACCGTGACCGCGGTCGGTGACGGCGTCCATGCGTCGTGGATTGGCCGGCGGGTGTGGGGCTTCACCGGCACCGGCGGAGGCTACGTCGAACAGGCCGTCACGCCGGTCGAGGAGATCCTTCCCCTGCCCAGTAGCCTGTCCGCCGTCGACGCGGTGACGCTCGGCAGTTCCGGTGCGGTGGCCCACTTCGGGCTTCGCCACGCCCATTTTGCTCCCGGGGAGACGGTCTTGGTGCGTGGCGCGGCCGGCAGCATCGGGATCATGGCAGTGCAGCTCGCGGCTCGCGGTGGTGCCGCCGCGGTGGCGGTCACGACATCGTCGGCCGAGCGCGGCGAGCGGCTGCGCCGTCTCGGCGCGACCTACGTGCTGGACCGCTCCGGCGACGGAGGGGAAGAGGCTCCCGCGGGCTATGACGTCATCATCGACATTGTGGCCGGCAAGGACATGCCGTCGTTCTTCGACAGGCTCAACTCGAACGGCCGCATGGTGGCCGTGGGCGCTGTCGCAGGTCAGCCGCCCGCGGACTTCGGCACGAAGGTCATGGCGGCGTTCCAGAAGTCGATGTCCTTCGCCACTTTCAGCGCAGCCACCGTCACCCAAGCCGACCTGCGTGCCGTGCGCAGCGAGCAGTTCGCCGCAGCCAGTCGCGGCGAGATCGAAACAGTGGTGCACGACCTGCTGCCACTGGACAAAGCCGTGCTGGCGCACCAGAAGATGGACGCGGGCGAGGTCTTCGGCAGGATCGTGCTGACACCGTAGTCGAAGGTATCCACGCCGGGATTGCCACGATCCCCTGCGCAGTCGAGGCGAAAGAGTCCAATGTCGGTGCGTGAAGACAGAGTTGGACTCCCTCGCGACCGCGCTCTATGTAAAGACTGATGATCTGCTGAAGGGTTCGCCGCAGTTCGGGCCATGGCGGCCGGCTGTGGGCATTGCGCCGCAGCTCAGCGATGCCGAGCTGGTGACCCTGGCGATGATGCAGGCCATGCTCGGCTTCACCTCCGAGGCGCGGTGGCTGCGGCACGCTCATGCCCACCTGCGGTACCTGTTCCCCTACCTGCCCAAGCAGCCCGGCTACAACAAGCGCCTGCGCAAGTCCGCAGACCTCGTACGCCACGTGACCCGCATGCTGGCCCGGGACACCACGCTGTGGAGCGACGACGTATGGATCGTGGACTCCACGCCGGTTGAGTGCAGCCGTTCCCGTGAGACCGTCAAGCGCTCCGACCTGGCCGGATGGGCCCAGTACGGGTACTGCGCCAGTCACACACGTTACTTCTGGGGACTGCGGCTGCACCTAGTCTGCACACTGCACGGCTTGCCCGTCGCCTTCGCACTGACCGGAGCCAAGGCCAACGAACGCGAGACCCTGCTGGACCTGCTCGACGCCGAGTCCCAGCTCACCACAGAGCGCCCGGGCCAGACGCTGATCGGCGATAAGAACTACTTCGGCCACGAGTTCGAACAGCGGCTGGCCGAGCTGGGTGTCCGGCTGCTGCGGCCGGCCCGCAAAGGCGAGGCCGAGCGGTCCGGGTCGCAGCTGTTCAAGCCGCTGCGACAGGTCATCGAGTCGATCAACGAAACCTTCAAGGGTCAACTCGACCTCGAACGGCACCGCGGCCGCACTCCTGGCGGAGTGGCCGTCCGCGTCCTGCAACGCATCCTCGCCCTCACCGCCGCAATCTGGCACAACGACCACACCGACCAGCCAGTCCTGCGCGCCCTGACCGCCTACGACCACTGAACCCCTTGGAATCGATCATCTAGGCCGGACCGGTACAGGCGACGGCGTCCCGGCTCACCCCGGCACCGTACTCGGGTCGCCGGTGACAGTGGAAATGTAAGCGACGGCTCTATTACCGGCAAGTTTCATAAATCTTGCTGAAAGCTCTTGAAATTCTTGCAGAGATCAAAGATTGTTCTGCTAGATGGACGGCCGTCCCCTGCCCCAAAGCGCACCTTCGTCCTCGGAAGTAGGTCCATCCCCCCATGGAACGAGCTAGGTCACGCCTGCGCAGCAGGATCCGCCATGTCCTCCTCGCCGCCGCGGTCGCCGCACTCGGCATCACCCCGGTGACCGCCGTGGTCGCCGCACCTCCCGCGAGCGCCGCCGTCACGCTGAACGACAGCGAGGTGACGGCCAATCTGTGGGAATGGAACTGGAAGTCCGTCTCCGCGGCGTGTACGAACCATCTCGGACCGGCCGGGTACGGCGCGGTCCAGGTCGCGCCGCCGCAGGAGTCGGTGAGCCTTCCGAACAGCAGTGACGGGGTGCATCCGTGGTACGAGGTGTACCAGCCGGTCTCCTACAGGCTCGACTCCCGGTTCGGTAACCGGGCCCAGTTCGCCTCGATGGTGACGGCCTGCCACAACGCGGGCGTACGCGTCTACGTGGACGCGGTCGTCAACCACATGGCGGGGACGAACAACCCCGGCGGCGTGACCGGCTACGCCGGAACGTCCTTCACCGGTTACAGCTACCCGGCCGTCCCGTACGGGTACGGAGACTTCCACCACCCGGGCGACAACTGCCCGACCGGCGGCGGGATCAACGACTGGAACAACGAGTCCCAGGTGACCAGTTGCGAGCTGCTGTCGCTGTCGGACCTGTACACCGAGAAGGAGTCTGTCCGCAACAAGATCGCGGCTTACTTGAACGACCTGATCGGGCTCGGCGTGGATGGGTTCCGCGTCGACGCGGTCAAGCACATGCAGAAGTCCGACTTCGCGGCGATCCTCGGCAAGCTGAACAACACCGTCGCGGAGAACAAGCGCCCGTACGTCGCCCAGGAGATCTTCGATGGCGCCGGCAACGACGCGCTGAAGGCGCGGGCGTTCATCGGCAACGGCGATGTCCTGGACTTCGCCTACGCCAAGGGCGTCAAGGCCCAGTTCCAGGGGGCGATCTCCAACCTCGGGAGCATCGGGAGCTGGAACCTGGACGCGCCCAGCGCCAACGTCTTCGCCATGGTCACCAACCACGACCTCGAACGCGACGGCGTCACCCTCTCCTGGCGCAACGGCACCGACTACACCCTCGCCAACTACTTCGTGCTGGCCTACCCGCACGGCAAGCCCTCGGTCTACGACAGCTTCACCTACGACAACCGCAACCAGTCCCCGCCCTCCGACGGCAACGGATTCGTCACCGACACCTCCTGCGGCAGCAGCTGGAACTGCCTGACCCAGTCCACCGGGATCAAGGGCATGGTCGGCTGGGCCAACGCCGCCAGGTCCGTCAAGACCGTCTCGGACTTCAAGGTCGTCAACAGCAACGTCATCGGCTTCCGCCGCGGCGACCGCGCCTGGATCGGCATCAACGACTCCGGCAGCGCCGCCACCGCGCAGTTCACCACCGGCCTGGCCGACGGCGAGTACTGCGACGTCATCTCCGGCGCCGCCACCACCACCGGCTGCACCGGCACGAAGATCACGGTCTCCGGCGGCCAGGCCACCGTGACCGTCCCCGCCAACAACGCGGTCGCGATCCACGTCAACGCCAAGGCGGACATCACCAAGATCGCGACGACCTTCAACGTCACCGCCGACCTCACCGCCGGGCAGACCCTGCACGTCGTCGGGAACATCCCGGCCCTCGGCGGCGGCGACAACGCCGGCTCCGTCGCGCTCGTCGCCGCCCCCGGCGGCGGCTACACCGGCGTCGTCCAGCTGCCCGCCTCCACGGCCGTCTCCTACAAGTACCTGATCAAGGAAGGCGCGACGGTCGCCCAGGCCGAAGTGGCCGACCGGACCTTCACCACCCCGGCGAGCGGCACCGCCACCCGGACCGACACCTACGTGCCGGCTCCCGTCAGCGACAAGATCGCCACCACGTTCACCGTCACCGCCACCGCGGCCACCGACCAGAACCTCTACGTCGTCGGCGGCATCCCGGCCCTCGGCTCATGGGCCCCGGCCGGTGCGATCAAGCTGACCGCGCAGGGCAACAACCTGTACTCCGGAGTCATCGACCTGCCCAAGTCCACCGCGGTGGAGTACAAGTTCATCAAGAAGACCACCGCCGGCGCCGTCACCTGGGAGTCCGGCGCCAACCGGACCCTCACCACCCCCGCGAGCGGGACCCACGCCGTCACCGAGACCTTCCGCGGCGACACCGCCTCGCAGATCGCCACCTCCTTCAACGCCAACGTCACCACCTACTACGGCCAGAACGTCTTCGTCGTCGGCAACATCCCCGCCCTCGGCGGCTGGAACCCCGGCCAGGCGATCGCCCTGTCCTCGGCCGACTACCCGATCTGGCGGGTAGCGGTCAACCTGCCCCCCAACACCGCCGTCGAGTACAAGTACATCAAGAAGAACCCCGACGGCGCCGTCACCTGGGAGTCCGGCGCCAACCGGACCCTCACCACCCCGGCCACCGGCACCCACACCAGCAACGACACCTGGAAGTAGCCCTCCGTCAGACCGACGGCGGCCGGACCTTCACGGACCGGCCGCCGTCGGCGTCGACACCACGGATCACCCGTGACCTGCCGGCCTGTTTCCGGGCTTCGGTCTGTTCTTTCCCCTGCGAAGCGTGACGCCGGAGCTGCGCGACCTCGCCTGCGCCGTTGCCATCGACTCGCCGGGTGGTGATGGCCGCCGGTCCACCTCGGCACAGGGCGACTATTTGCAAAACCTACCTACCAATAGGTAGGTTTTGCAAATGGACAGAACCACCCCACCGGCCATTCATGTAGCCGGACTCGGCCGGGACTTCGGAGACCGCTCCGCGGTGCACCAGCTCGATCTTCAGGTGAACGCTGGAGAGGTCTACGGACTGCTTGGCCCCAACGGCTCCGGCAAGAGCACCACCGTCCGGATGCTCACCACGATGCTCCGCCCTTCCCGGGGCACCGCCCACGTCGCGGGCGCCGACATCACCCGCGATCCCGAGACCGTACGCCGCCGCATCGGAATCGTCCTGCAAGAAACAGCCCTCGACCCCCTCATGTCCGCCCGCGAACTGCTACACCTGCAGGGTCGGCTGCAGTCGTTCACCGCCCGGCAGGCCCGTGACCGCGGTGCCGAACTCCTCGTGTCCTTCTCCATGAAGGAGTTCGCCGACACTCCCGTCAGCCGGCTCAGCGGAGGCCAGCGCCGCCGCGTCGACCTCGCCGTCGCGCTGGTCCAGCGCCCCCTGGTCCTCTTCCTGGACGAACCCACCACCGGCCTCGACCCGGTCAGCCGACGCCGCCTGTGGGAGGAAATCCGCACCCTGTCCGCCAGCCACCACGTGACCGTCCTGCTGACCACCCAGTATCTGGAGGAGGCCGACCAGCTCTGCGACCGCGTGGGAATCCTGCGCGAAGGCCGCCTCGTCACCTCCGCCGCCCCCCACGCCCTCAAGGCGGAGGCGGGCGACCGCGTCCTGACCCTGCGCTTCCGTGACGCCGATACCACAAGCCACGCCCTGCAGCTGCTCACCGGCCGGGGCGAGCAGGCCACCCTGACCGGACCCGATGCCCGCGCCTTGAGCGCCCGGCTTGCACACCCCGGCGCCGACGGGAAGATACTGCTCGCCCTCGCCTCCGCTGGACTGCACGCCGACTCCCTAAGCGTCGACGAGCCCAGCCTGGAGGACGTCTTCCTCCGCCTCGCCACCGCGCCGAAAGGCGAATCCGCCGCATGAACACCGCCCCGGCCACCATCACCGCCCTCGATGCCGACCGCATGCCCCTGTCCGCAGCGCCGGCATCGTTCGCCGCGTTCCGGGCCCTGACCGCCCGCTCGCTCAGGGCCTGCGCCCGCACACCCTCTTTGCTTTACTCACCACTGTTCATGAGCGCGTTCTTCCTGATCGTCTACGAGGCGCAGCTCTCCACGGTCGCCTCCGCGACCACACCCGGCGGACGCTACATCGACGTGGTGTTGCCGCTGTGCCTGCTCACCTCACCCTGGAGCGAGCAGAACCTTCTCCCCGGCGCTCTCGTCACCGCTGGCATTCTTGCCGCGGGCGCTGTCGCGGCCCGCCTCGCCCTTATCCGCCGTACCCGTACAGGAGTCTGAACCGCCATGCCACGCCAAGCCGATACCCGCGTCCGCGCCCGCGATGAATTCGCCCGCCTCCTCGCCGAACACGGCTACCTCGGGGTCTCCCTCGATGAAATCGCCAAAACCGTGGACGTGAGGAAGGCCAGCCTCTACCACCACTTCCCCGGCGGGAAGCCCGCCCTGTTCATGGAAGTCGCCCACCACTACATCGAGGAGACCTCCGCCGCGCTCCAACAGGCACTGGAAGGCGACGGCGATCTCCGCAACCGCCTCCTCGCCCTCGCCGACAACTATGCGCGGGGAACGTACGACTCCGTTCTCGGTGACCAGATCTACTACGCCACCCGCCACCTGGAGGACGCACAGCGCGCCGACATCTCGCGCGCCTACGTGCGTAGTCTGATCACGCCCGTCACCGACCTGATGGCCCAAGCAGTGGAGGCGGGCGAGCTACGGAAGGCTGATCCGAGCTTCCTGGCCATGGCTTTCATGGAACTGGCCGGCATGCTCCAGCCCATGCCCGCCGATGTGGCGATGCCCCCGCAGGAGCGTCCCGTTCCGCCTCCCGCCGATCAGCTGGTCCACGAAGTCGTCGACCTCTTCCTGCGAGGGGCAGCCGTCTCGGATCGGCCCATGACCTGACCGCGGCGGTCTCGAAAACTCACCACTGCGCTGACCACATAGGTTCACCGGGTTGCGACACGCCGTGGGCGTGTCCGGGGCCGTCCACGCGGGACGGCCCCGGACGGTGTCACCGCGTCGTGCAGACGGTTCCGTTGAGGGTGAAGACGGCGGGGAGGATGTTCGGGCCGCTGTAGTTGCCGACGAAGCCGATCATGGTCGACGCGCCGGTGGGCAGCGAGCCGTTGCCGGGCTCGTTGACGACCTTGACGTTCGAGCCGTTCTGCGTCCAGACGGCGCTCCAGCCGCTGCCCAGGCTCTGCCACGTCCTGGGCCAGCTGAAGTTCAGGGTCCAGCCGTTGATCGGCGCGCCGTTGTTGGTGATGTCGATGGCGCCGACATAGCCGTTGCCCCAGTCGGACTGGTCACTCAGCCGTACCGCGCAGGAACTGGAGGCGGGCGTGCCGGTCGTGAACGTGAGGGGTGGGGAGGCCGGCGAGACACCGCCGCCGCTGTCCCTCGCGATCACGTTGACCGTGTAGCGCGTGCCCGGCTTGAGGTTGCCGACGGTGAAGGAGTTGCCGGCGGTCTCACCGAGCTGCTCGCCGACCACTCCGTTGTGGCGGTGGACCTCGTACTTCACGATCGGACGCGTCCCGGCGGAGGCGGCGGGCCAGGAGATCATGGCGGTCTTGTCCGTCACGTTCGAGACCGTCGGCTGCCCCGGCGCGCCCGGCAGCCCGGTCTGGGCCGAGGCGGGACGCACCACGATCGTGGTCAGCGACAGCGGCGGCAGCGTCCGGCTGGTCGCGCTCCCCGAGGTCGAGCCGGCGAGGTCGGTGGCGCCGTTGGTGTGGGTCAGCACGGCCGGCGCCCCGGAGGCCGGGCTGAAGCCGGAATAGTC
Source organism: Streptosporangium sp. NPDC005286 (assembly GCF_040607515.1). Taxonomy (NCBI): domain Bacteria; kingdom Bacillati; phylum Actinomycetota; class Actinomycetes; order Streptosporangiales; family Streptosporangiaceae; genus Streptosporangium; species Streptosporangium sp. NPDC005286. The sequence continues at coordinate 47,482 of NZ_JBEXGU010000051.1, forward strand.
GATCGTGACGGGGAGCGACGTGTCGGACGAGGTATTGATCAACAGGACCGCCAGATCGCCGTTGGGGCGGCGGACGGCATGCGCGCCGACCTTCGCCTGGTCGCTGGCGGCCCCGACGAACCGATCGCCGGCCCGGGCGAACGCGCTCACCATCCGCAGCGCGTAGTACGGCGCGAAGGGCGTGTTCATCGCCGGCTCGCACACGCTGCCGTCGGAGGTGCACGTCCCGCTCGACAGCAGGCCGAAATCGCCGTAGTCGGTATGTCCCTCGACCTGCGTGACCTTGCCGATGCCGTTGTGGGTGTTCCACCAGTCGACCGTGAACACACCGTTCGCGAGAAGCGTCGCGTAGGCGTCGGCGGCGGCGAGCGCACCGGGCTGGGTGTTCGTGCCGTTGCTGCTGGTCCCGGTGTTGAACTCGGTCATCGAGATGCCGATCCGCTCCGACCCTGGTCCCGCGTACTCGGTGATCTGCCGGCGGGTGAGATGGATCATGTCGGGGACCTGGCCGGCCCTGTCGAAGGCGCCGGGGTACCAGTGCAGGATCACAAAGTCGATCTTCGGTCCGGCGATCGACAGGACCACCTTGTTCCAGGTTCCTTCGTCGCCGCCGGCGACCAGTCCATCCGGCCAGTTGGCGGGCGTGGTCAGGACCGCACCGATCTTGATGTCCGGGTCGACCGCCTTCATCGCATCGGCGTACGCGACGACGTGGCGGGCGTACTCGGCCGGGCTCTTGTCGGCGTGGTCGTCGGCCTCCCAGGGGTCGCCGTAGTGGCCGTTGCCGTAGTTCTCGTTGCCGATCTCCCAGTACTTGACGCCGTAGGACTTGGTGACGTTGGCGTAGCGGACCCAGGCAGCGGCCTCGGCGGCGGTGCCGGTGCCGTAGTTGGCGGTCACCATCGCCTGCGCCCCGGTGCGCCGCACACCGCGCATGAAGGTGTCGAAGTCGGTGTTGGGAGCCACGTAGCCGCCGGGAGCGGTGTGGTCGGCCCAGTGGTAGATGTCGGAGTAGGAGCCGCCGGGATAGCGCAGCAGCTTCACGCCCGCGCCCTTGAGCCGGTCGGCAGTCTCGTCGGTGCCCAGCTGGCTGTCCCAGATCGCATGGTTGGCGCCGATACCGGTTTCGGGGACGGTGGCGAGTGCGGCACGTGCGTTGACGGTCACCGTGACCGGGGTGACGTCGTCGGCGGCGTACGCGGTGGGAACGTTCAGTGCGGCCAGCGTCAGCAGGACGGCGGACGCGACCCGTAACGGGACTTTGGGCATCGGCACACCTCAGTCATAGGTAGCGGAATTCAGTCGACGCCCCCTCCTGACCAGGGAGGCACCATGATCTTGTGGGCTGGCGCCACGCACGTCAACCGCCGGTGAAAGTTTCAGCCGGTACGGCTGTCATGGTGATCGCCGACCCCGTGCGGCCTGTGCTTTCTCCGGTCCGGGAGCAGCGTCAAGGGCCGGAAGATCAACCGTGTACCGCTTCAAAGCTCATCGCACATCGAGAAACGGGGCATAAAACCAGTTGATCCATGCTTGTCACTCCTCGGTACCCTGAGAACACACCCCCTGCGAGAAGGAAGTCAGCGCCATGCCCGGTCCGCTCCAGATCAGCGGTTCGGTCTCGGTCCCCGAGGCCGAGCTCGGCTGGCGGTTCTCCCGTTCCTCGGGCCCCGGCGGCCAGGGGGTCAACACCACCGACAGCCGGGTCGAGCTCAGCTTCGACCTGGCCGCCACCGGTGCGTTCGGAGACGTCCTCAAGGCCCGTGCCCTCGAACGCCTCGCCTCCCGCCTGGTGAACGGCGTGATCACCATCGCCGCCTCGGAGTTCCGCTCCCAGCTGCGCAACCGCGAGGCCGCGGAGATGCGCCTGGCCCAGCTGCTCCGCGAGGCGATCGCCCCGCCCCCCAAGAAGCGTCGCCCGACCAAACCGAGCAGGGGCGCGATCGAACGGCGGATCACCGCCAAGAAGCAACGCTCCGACCTCAAACGCCTGCGCCGGGACCACCACTGACCGAGCAAGCACTACGCCGTTTGAGCAGAGGGAACGAAAAGAGCGCTTTTAATCCGTAGGTTCCGGGTTCGAGCCCCGGGCGCCTTAACACTGTCGACACGAATAGTCTGGGATCGTAGATAGTTCGCAACGTCACCTGCCGTGGATCCGTGGCCAGATAGGCGGCGAAGCACGGCGAGCATATGTAGCCACTGAGGTTTTCTCACCGATGAGCGTTTCCAGGCTCCAGCGAGGTTGAGAGCGGGTGGGTGGTTCGGGGTTTCCTGTGCGGGGTCCTGCGATGTGCCGTTGTGCGCTTACTCAGTCCACGTGCGACTGGCAGGAGTTCGTCAAACGCGTGGGGCACGAGAGCCCGAACTGTCGACGTGGGGTCGATCGAGGAGGATCGGTTCCGTTGACCGAAATCCGCGAAGGTCGTTCGGGTCCACTCGCCGCTTGGTCGGCGTTATGGCGGTAAGAAGTGGGGCCAGCTGGTTGAGGCCGTCGCGCCACGATTGCGTCAGAAGGCTACTCGGACCTTGTCCCGGTCAGCGTTCTGGGCTGATTGACCTTGTTGACGGTGGTGTCATCGGGGTCGAGCCGTCGCCCATCTGCGGAGCGGACCTCTAGTACGCGCAGGGGCCGCCCGCGCTGGCGGTCGATCATCTCCGAATGCGGTTCATCGGGCTCGAAGAAGTGTCCTTCGCCCCACTGCCGCAGCGCCACGATGACGGGGAAGAGGTCTTTGCCCTTCGGCGTCAGAACGTACTCGTGGTAGGAACTGCCGTCGGAGGCCGGGACGACGTCCAGGATGCCGCCGGCGACCAAGACGCGCAGACGCGTGGTGAGGATGTTCTTGGCGACGCCGAGGCTGCGTTGGAACTCTCCGAAGCGGCGGCTGCCGTCAAACGCGTCCCGCACGATCAACAAGGACCACCAGTCGCCGATCGCGTCGACTGATCGAGCGACGGGACAGTCGCTGTCATTGAAACGTGTCCGCCTGACCATGGCACCCTCCATATTTACATTGGTTGCAACATGCTACCAGAACGACTACCGTCCATCTGGTAGCAAGATGAAACCAATTTCCGAAGGGCGCCGAGTGGCCAGTAACGACGAGACCACGACACCGAGGACCGCGGGCACTCCCAGCTTCGCGCTACCCCGAGGCGTCACCCTGCTCTTCGCCATCGCCTGTGGGACTGCGGTGGCCAACGTCTACTTCGCGCAGCCCCTCCTGGTGACACTGGGCCGTGACTTCGCGATCAGCCCGGCGACACTCGGTGCCGTCGTCACCCTCACACAACTTGGTTACGGGCTGGGACTGTTCTTCATCGTGCCGCTGGGCGACCTGATCGACCGCAGGCGCCTCATCGTGATGCAGCTGCTCCTGCTGGCGGCGGCGCTGATGGTGGTCGGCACCGCCACCATCGCGGCGCTCCTGCTTGCGGGTATGGCCGCTGTGGGACTCCTCGCGGTGGTGACTCAGACGTTGGTGGCCTTCGCTGCTTCGCTCGCCCCACCGGCGCAACGCGGACGCGTCGTCGGCCTCGTGACCAGCGGTGTGGTCACCGGCATCCTGCTTGCCCGCACCGTATCCGGCCTCCTGGCCGACCTCGCCGGCTGGCGCTCCGTCTACCTCACCTCGGCGGCCCTCACCTGCGTGCTCGCCCTGGCACTGCACCATGTCCTGCCGCCCCGTGACCCCGCTGCACCGTCCATGCACTACGGACAGCTCTTGCGCTCCACGCTCTCCTTGTTCGCGCAGGAGCGCCTCCTTCGGCTCCGTGCCCTGCTCGCCCTGCTCATCTTCGCCGCCTTCAGCACCCTGTGGAGCTGCATCGCGCTGCCGCTGAGCGCGCCTCCGCTGTCTCTGTCCCACACGGCAATCGGCGCGTTCGGACTGGTGGGAGCCGCAGGTGCCCTGGCTGCGACCGCAGCCGGCCGCCTAAACGATCGCGGGCTCTCCCAGCGGACCACCGGCATCGGCCTGGCCCTGCTCGTCGCCTCGTGGCTACCCCTGACCTTCGCCCGACAGTCACTATGGGCACTGGTGGTCGGCGTGATCGTCCTCGACCTCGCCGTGCAGGCGGTCCACGTCACCAACCAGAGCCTGATCTACACACTTCGCCCGGACGCGGGCAGCCGACTGATCGGCGGCTACATGGTCTTCTACTCGCTCGGCAGCGCCTTCGGAGCCATCGCCTCGACCGCTCTCTATGCGGCGGCCGGCTGGGGTGCCGTGTGCGCACTGGGGACCGCGATCAGCTGCCTCGCGCTCCTGCTCTGGGCGGGCACCCGGCCCTGTACCCCGCCACCGGCCGCCGCCGACTGAACAGGCCAGCCGCGACTCCCGGTGACAGGCCGCGATCGATCACGAGCTCCCAGTAGACACTCCGCTCCCGCAGGTATGGCTCGCTTTCAGGGGCAGGCTGCTGACCGCGATGGTCCTCGGCGGCGCAATCAACCTGATCCTCGCCCTTGGTGAAGAGATCGGGTGGCACGGATACCTCATGCCGCGAATCCACCAACTCTGGGGGCTACCGGTCGCGATCATCGCCGGAGGCATCATCTGGGGGCTGTGGCACGCACCGCTGATCCTCCTCGGCTACAACTATCCCGATGTCGCACCTTGGGCTGGACAACTGGCAATGGTTGCGGCCTGCATCGTGGTGGGCGGCTTCCTCTACTTGCTGACCGTGCGCCTCGGTTCCCTGTGGCCCACAGCGCTCGCCCACGGAGTGAACAACGCAACCTCTGCACTCGTCATGACCTCACTGCTCGTCCCAGGTGCGACGATCGACACCGTCAACGGATCGGCCATGGGCTGGCCCGGATGGATCACCTACGCCACCGTCGTGATCGTCGGCTTCACACTCGCCCGTCGAACGCGCCGAGCGTAGAAACGTAGGCATTGGTCTCGCTGCTGGTGGATGTGGTCCTGCCGCATCTCATCCGCAGGCCGCAGCCGCCGGTCTGGAAGCGCTTGACTGTGCCCTTAGGGCACGATGTGCAATGCGTGTCATGACTGAACAGAACGAAAGACGGGAAGCGAGCCAGGCGGGTGCGGATGTTCGCCCCGGCTGGATCGAGTTGGTGGTCGCGCTGGTCGCGGCGGTCGTGCTCTACGCGGGCGGTCTGACGCTGCTGGTCGCGTTTCCAGCGCCGACGCCGGCACTGGAGGGGGTAGTGCAGCTCGCGTTCTCCGGGGTGGCACCGCTCGCCGTCTTCGCCATCGTGGTGCTGGTGCGGATTCGTGACGTCCGGCCCTTCGGGCTGCGGAGCGTCGAGCCGAAGTGGCTGCTCATTGCCGTTGCCCTCGCAGCCGGCTGCTTAGCGGTGATCCTCACATTCGACACGGTTGTCGCCACGCTTTTTCCAGGTATCGACGATGCCCAAGGCCAGCTGCGCGCCTCAGCCGCTGGTGGCCTCGCTACCCTGGTCGGCACCATCGCCTTTGGTGGGGTGTTGACTCCGCTGGGCGAGGAGCTATTGTTTCGAGGAATCCTCACCCGCTTCTTTCAGCGATGGGGAACCTGGGTCGCCGTCTTGGCCAGTGCGTTGATCTTCGCTCTATGGCACGGCATCAATCTGGTGTTTCCCTCGGCGCTGGTCGTCGGGCTCTGCTGCGGCTGGCTGCTATGCCGCACCAAGTCGGTTTGGCCAGGAGTTGTGCTCCACATCGTCTACAACAGCTCGTTCCTTTTCATCTACGCAGTGGGATAACGCTGGCGAGCAAGCTTCAGGCGGGGTCGACGTTCGCGAAGCGCTCTGGATCTGTTCGAGCCGGGTACGTACGGCGGCGAGCCGCGCGGCGTAGTTCTCGCACGTCACCGGGCCGAGCGCTGCTTCCGCGGCGCGGCGATCGGTGTCCGCGCGATCTTACGCCGCGCTCCGAGCAGCAGATGCTTCGTCGTGCGCCTTCTGTGCCTTCCTCAGCTTTGCCCCGTCTGCTCGCGCACCGGGCCGCACGTCCCACGTGCCACATCGCCAGCGCGCCCTGCTTTCACTTCCGCTTCGCGCGCAAGCCTCGCTTCCACCTTCGCGCTGTCGACCTTCGCGGCCGAGAATCGATGACGCTCGCCAAGTTCGAGCTGATCGATGCGGAGGTCGGCGACATCACCTCATGGGAGAGCCACAGAGGATCGGGCAGGGTGCAGGTCGAGCTGTCGGCGGGTGACCACTCAGATATCACCGACTTTG
>NZ_JBEXGU010000052.1:0-53401 GCF_040607515.1 Streptosporangium sp. NPDC005286
GCTTCCTCAGCCTGCCGCTCTGGAATCCGTGGGAGCAGACACGCCCGAGGGTGGGCACGAAACGGCTCACGGACTCCCGGCGACGCCGGGCACTGGCATGGAACCTGGGCGAGGGGAGATCGGTTCGGCCGCACCACCGGATCGGCGTCACCCCGAGGGCGCTTCGGCGCCTGAGGGAGCGAACCGTGAGGTTCACCCGGCCGTGTTCGTCCTCGACCGCCACGGCCACCCGCTTGACCCCTGCCATCCCGCCCGTGCCCGTCGCCTGCTGGCGGCCGGGCGGGCGGTGGTGGTGCGTCACACCCCGTTCGTCATCCGCCTCAAAGACCGGTCGGCTGCCGACTCCGCCGTGGCAGGCGTACAGGTCGGTATCGACCCCGGCTCCAAGCACACCGGCCTGGCCGTGTTCACCGACCGCGACGGGAGCCGGACAGGGAGGTACTCAATCCGGCTCGACCACCGAGGCGGAGCGATCCGTGACAGGCTCGCCTCGCGGGCCGCACTGCGCCGGGGGCGCCGGGGGCGGAACCTGCGCTACCGTGCCCCCCGCTTCCTCAACCGCACCAGGCCGAAGGGGTGGCTGGCACCGTCGCTGCAACACCGCGTCGACACCACCATGTCGCAGGTGGTGCGGCTGGCCCGGTGGGCGCCCGTGGCCGCCGTCCACGTGGAGAAGGTCTCCTTCGACACCCACGCCCTGTCGGCCGGGCGGCCGCTCGAAGGAGTGGAGTACCAGCAGGGCACCCTCGCCGGGTACGAGGTCCGCGAATACCTGCTGGCCAAGTGGGGGCGCACCTGCGCCTACTGCGGCGCGAGCGGCGTACCGCTCAACCTTGACCACATCCACCCCCGCAGCCGGGGCGGCTCCGACCGTGTCAGCAACCTGACCCTGGCCTGCATCGGCTGCAACCAGACCAAGAACGCCACCCCCGTGCAGGAGTTCCTGAAAACCAGGCCCGCCCTCCTCGCGAAGATCCTCAAGCAGGCCAAAGCACCACTGCGCGACGCCGCCGCCGTCAACACCACCCGCTGGGCACTGTGGCAGGCACTGGAGGCCATCGGCCTGCCCGTTCACACCGCCTCCGGCGGGCGCACCAAATGGAACCGCTCCCGCACCGGCGCACCGAAGTCCCACACGTTGGACGCGCTGCACGTCGGCTCGCTCGACACCGTGACCACCTGGCCGTCCACCGTGCTCGTGGTCAAGGCGACCGGGCGCGGCACCTACTGCCGTACCCGCACCGACCGCTACGGCTTCCCCCGCCTGCGGCTGCCCCGGACCAAGCAGGTCAAGGGGTTCGCCACCGGCGACCTGGTCCGCGCGACCGTCCCGACCGGCAAGAAGGCCGGAGTCCACACCGGGCGGGTCGCGGTCCGCACCACCGGAAAATTCAACATCACCACCCGGCACGGCACCGTACAGGGAATCGGCCACCGCCACGTCCGCCTGCTCCAACGAGCCGACGGCTACGGCTACACCACCCACCCGGAAACGCGGCACCGTGTCAGGCTTCCTCCCCCGCCCGAAGGCGGGGGTCTCCACGCTGGAGGCATCGGATGACCTCGGTGCCACGGCCGGTTCCGGCGGGGCCTCGGCGCCGCGCCCGCCGGGCCGAACGGCGGATCGAACCGCGTCACCCGCGGGATCAGTGGTCGACGGCCGTGGCGCCGCCGTCGACGACCAGGTGGGTGCCGGTGATGAAGGACGCCTCGTCGCTCAGCAGGAACCGTACGGCCGCGGCGACCTCCCCGGGGCGGCCGAGGCGGTGGAAGAGGGACTTGCGTTCGAAGGACTCCATGAAGCTCTGGTCGCCGCCGGTGGCTTTGACGAGCATGGGGGTGTCGATGTAGCCGGGGCAGACGGCGTTGATCCGGATCGGCGCCAGTTCGTGGGCCATGGAGCGGGTCAGGCCGAGCATGCCCGCCTTGGAAGAGCAGTAGGCCGGGATGAACGCCTGCCCGACCAGGCCCTCGACCGAGGAGATGCCGACGACCGCGGAGCCCTCCTGCTTGCGCAGGTCCGGAAGCAGGGCCTTGACCAGCAGGGCGTGGGCGCGCAGGTTGACGTTGAGCACCGCGTCCCAGGCCGCCTCGGTCAGCTCGCCGATGCCCAGGGGCGCCGCGATCCCGGCCGCGTGCACGAGGCCGCCGATCGCCCCCAGGGCGTCGCGGCTGGTGGCGGCCGCGGCGGGAAAGGACGAGGCGTCGGTGACGTCGACGGTGACGGAGATCGCCGGGGCGCCGTTCATGGCGACGAAGGAGGCGGTCTCCTTGGCGCCCGTCTCGTCGAGATCCCAGATCGCGACCGGGCGCCCGGCCTCGGCGAGCGCGAGCGCGCAGGCCCTTCCGATCCCTGACGCTCCGCCGGTGACGATGACTCCGGTGCCTGTCATGGCCTGCCTCCTCGACTGGTGGTGAGCTTAACGTTAGTTTTGTGCCCAACTGGTCGCTAGGTAAGGCAGCAGGGGAGGCGGCGCGATGCGTGAACTGTCAGGCAAGATCGCGGTTGTCACGGGGGCGGGCAGCGGGATAGGCCGGGCGCTCGCGCTGGGCCTGGCAGCGGAGGGGATGGCCCTCATGCTCGCCGACGTCGATCCGGGCACTCTCGCGGAGACCGCCTCGCTGGTGGAGGGGGTCAAGGTCCTCACCGAGATCACCGACGTCTCCGACCAGGCGGCCGTGCAGCACCTCGCCGACCGGACCTTCGGCGAGCTGGGCGCGGTTCACGTACTGTGCAACAACGCGGGGGTCTTCCAGGGTGGCCAGATGTGGACCAGGGAGCCCGAGGACTTCGCCTGGCTGCTCGGGGTGAACCTCTGGGGTGTGCTCCACGGCATCCGGTCCTTCGTCCCCCGTATGATCGCCCAGGACACCGAGGGCCACATCCTCAACACCGTATCGGTCTCGGGGCTGTTCGCCGCGCCGTTCTCCGGCGCCTACTCGGTCTCGAAGTACGCCGCGTTCGCCGCCTCGCAGTCCCTCGCCCAGGACCTCGCGATGGCCGGCTCCAAACTCCGGGTGACCGCGCTCTGCCCTGGCGGGGTACGGACCGGCATCAACCGCTCGGAACGGGTCCGGCCGGAGAATCTCGCGGTCGCCAGGCCCACCGAGGACGAGGTGGCCTCCGTCAGGATCATCGACGGCCTGGTGGAACGGGGCATCGACCCCGAACAGGTGGCGCTCGCCGCGGTGGCGGCCATCCGCGAGGAGCGTTTCCTGGTCTTCACCCATCCCGGCTACGCGGCGGGCCTGCGCGAGCAGACCGAGGCCCTGCTCGCGGGGACGCTGCCCCCGTTTCCCATCTACGAGTAGCGCGCTGACAGGCGCCGATAGACTGGCAGCACCGCTCTGTTCCTTTTGGGGGTCTTGGTGTCTGAGTTCGACACGGTCCTGGTCGTCGATTTCGGCGCGCAGTACGCGCAGCTGATCGCGCGAAGGGTGCGTGAATGCCACGTCTACTCCGAGATCGTCCCGTCGACGATGCCGGTGGAGGAGATGATGGCCAAGAAGCCCAAGGCCATCATCCTGTCCGGCGGTCCCTCGTCGGTGTACGCCGAGGGCGCCCCGGCCGCGCCCGAGGGCCTGTTCGACACCGGTGTGCCGACCTTCGGCATCTGCTACGGCTTCCAGGTCATGGCCCAGGAGCTGGGCGGAGAGGTGGCCAGGACCGGCACCGCCGAGTACGGCGGCACCCACCTGGAGGTGAGCGACCAGGGCGTGCTCTTCGCGGGGCTGCCCGCGAAGCAGTCGGTCTGGATGTCCCACGGGGACAGCGTCTCCGCCGCCCCCGAGGGCTTCACGGTCACCGCCGCGACCGCCGAGACGCCCGTCGCCGCCTTCGAGAACCCCGAACTGGGCCTGTACGGCGTCCAGTTCCACCCCGAGGTCCTGCACTCCGAGCACGGCCAGGCGGTGCTGAAGCACTTCCTGGACGCCGCGGGCTGCCGCCCCTCCTGGACGATGCTCAACATCGTCGAGGACGCGGTCGAGGCGATCCGCGCCCAGATCGGCCCCGAGGGCCGCGCCATCTGCGGGCTTTCCGGCGGCGTCGACTCCGCGGTGGCCGCCGCCATGGTCCAGCGGGCCATCGGCGACCGCCTGACCTGCGTCTTCGTCGACCACGGGCTGCTGCGCAAGGGCGAGGCCGAGCAGGTCGAGCGCGACTTCGTGGCCGTCACCGGGGTTAAGCTCCGGGTGGCCGACGCCCAGGAGCGCTTCCTGAAGGCGCTCGAAGGGGTCACCGACCCCGAGGAGAAGCGCAAGATCATCGGGCGCGAGTTCATCAGGGTCTTCGAGGACGAGCAGCGCGCCATCATCGCCGACGGCCCCGTCGACTTCCTCGTCCAGGGCACTCTCTACCCCGACGTGGTCGAGTCGGGCGGCGGCACCGGCACCGCCAACATCAAGTCCCACCACAACGTCGGAGGTCTCCCCGACGATCTTCAGTTCTCGCTGGTGGAGCCGCTCCGCGCGCTGTTCAAGGACGAGGTCCGCCGGGCCGGCGAGGAGCTGGGCCTGCCCGCCACCATGGTCTGGCGCCAGCCGTTCCCCGGCCCGGGGCTGGGCATCCGCATCGTCGGCGCGGTCAGCCGCGAGCGCCTGGAGATCCTCCGCGAGGCGGACGCCATCGCCCGCGAGGAGCTCTCCCGCGCAGGTCTCGACCGGGAGATCTGGCAGTGCCCGGTCGTGCTGCTCGCCGACGTCCGCTCGGTGGGCGTCCAGGGCGACGGCCGCACCTACGGCCACCCGATCGTGCTGCGCCCGGTCTCCAGCGAGGACGCCATGACCGCCGACTGGTCCCGCGTCCCCTACGACGTGCTCGCCCGCATCTCCACCCGCATCACCAACGAGGTCCGCGAGGTCAACAGGGTGGTGCTGGACGTGACCAGCAAGCCCCCGGGCACCATCGAGTGGGAGTAGGCGCCCGGCGGGGGACAGTTGCCGCCGATGGCGGGGTTTCCCGGGGGGCCGAGGGGTAGGTTGGGGCGGGTGTCCTCTCCAATGATCGGCGCGAGCTCCGCCAAGACCCCCGTCCCCCGCCTGGCGTGGCTCGACGCGCTGCGTGGGATCGGCGCGGTCGCCGTGTTGCTGGAGCACATGCTGCCCTGGTTCATGCCCGCCCTGCGGCCGTACTGGTTCAACCTCGGGATGTACGGCGTCCTGGTGTTCTTCCTGGTCAGCGGGTACATCATCCCGGTTTCGCTGGAGCGGCGCGGTGATGTGCGGGCCTTCTGGATCAGCCGCGTGTTCCGGCTCTACCCGATCTACCTGCTGGTCGCGGTGGGAGTCCTGGTCATGGCGATCTGGATGCCCGTCCGCGAGCAGGTGCCCAGGGACCTGGCCTCGGTGTCCGCGCACGCCACGATGCTGCTGGACGTGGTGCACCTGGGCGGCCTGGCCGACACCATGTGGACGCTCTCGTACGAGATGGTCTTCTATCTGATCGTCACCGCGCTGTTCGTCGGCGGGGTGCACCGCGCGAGCGGTGCCTTCGCCATCGGCTTCGGGGCGGTCGCGGTCGTGGCGGGGCTGGTGTTGACGGGGCCGCCGCTGAAGGGCTCCGGGCCCGCGTACGTGTCCGGCGTGCTGTTCTTCGCGGGCCTGGCCTGCCTGATCGGCGGACGGTTCACGAAGATCGCCGCGTATGTCCTCGGTGCGATGGCCGTGGTGCTGCTGATCTTCTCCGGCTTCGTCCCGTGGCTGGGGGCGGCGATTCTCGCGGTGATGTTCGCCGGGACCGCGATCCGCCGCTGGGAGCACGGGGAGGGAGCCCTCTGGCCGGTGGCGGCCGCGACGGTGCTCGTGGCGCTGGCCCCGGTCTGGTCGGAGCAGGCCGGCTGGTGGTGGGTGCGGCCGGGGCCGTGGTTCGTCACCATGGCGCTGGCCGGGGTGTCGTTCGCGGGCGCGATGGCCCTGCGCGAGCGCCGGCTGCCCAGGTTCCTCGTCTGGCTGGGGCTGGTCAGCTACTCGGTCTACCTGCTGCACCACCCGCTGCTGCGGATCGCGCACGCCGTTGTCGGGGACGTGCGGGCCGCGGGGCCGGTGGTGCAGCTCTCCCTGTCCGCGGCGTTCGTGCTGGTGGTGCTCGGCCTGAGCCTGCTCACCCACCGCTACGTGGAGCTTCCCATGCAGCGGCTGGGCAGGCGGCTGGCTCGGCGGCGGTCCGCGGACGAGATCACCGAGAGGACGCCCTCAGCTGAGATGGCCAAGAGGGCGTCCTCGGGTGAGGCGGCTCAGCTGCCGTCCGCGGGTGACTCCGCCCAGTCGCCCGGGTCGCCGGTGGGCGACTCGGAGGTCAGGTCCTCGTCCTTCTCGGAGCCGACGGGGTAGACCTCTCCGGCCTTCGTGGCCTTGGCGCCGCGCAGCGAGGAGACCGCCACCATGTGGTAGCCCTGCTTCTGCAGCGCGGTCAGCAGCTTCGGCATCACCTTGACCGTCTGCTCGACCCAGTCGTGCATGAGGATGACCCCGTCACGCTTGGCGTTCTTGAGCACCTCGTCGTAGATGGCCTTCTCGTTCTTGGTCGCCCAGTCGCGGGAGCCGCCGTTCCACAGGACGATCGGCATGCCCATCTCGGTGGCGATCGCCGCGACCCGCTGGTCGAACTCGCCGTAGGGCGGCCGGATCGTCGTCGGGTACTTCCCGGTGGACTTCTTGACGATGTCCTGGGTCTTGGTCAGCTCCTCGCGGATCTTGTCCTCGGACAGCTCCCGCAGGTGCGGGTGGCTGTAGCTGTGGTTGCCGATGTCGTGGCCCTCGGCGACCATCCGCTTGGCGAACGCGGGGCGGGACTTCACGTACTGACCCTCAAGGAAGAACGTCGCCTTGGAGTTGTACTTCTTGAAGGTGTCGAGCAGCTTGTCGGCGTACTTGCCGGGGCCGTCGTCGAAGGTCAGCGCGATGCACTTGACCTTCGCGCAGTCCACCGGCACGGGCTTGGGGGCGGGCTTGGCCTTGTCCGCCGACTTGGCCGTTGTTCTGGGTTGTTCCGCACTCCACGCGGCGGTCGGGGTGGCGATCATGGCCAGCGCACAGGATGTGGCCAGCAACATTCGGACAGGAGACTTCATGAGGGGATCTCCGGGTCAAATCGACGTCGGTCGAGTGGGCATCCTATCGAGGTGCCTGATGCCTCCCGGGGCTGAAGCGTCACAATGTCCTGTGAAAGCCCATGTGCTCCGGTGACCGCGCCGCGGTGCGCGCCCTACCGCAAACTTGACGTTTCCCCAGGTCATGGCTGTGTATAGCGGCGTGGGCGCGCCCCGCTGCTGCCCGATGATGGGCAACGGCCCCCTGCCGGAAAACGCTGGGGAGAGCATGACGATCGCTACGGTGGGGCCGCCCTCGGTCGAGAGGGAGCGGGGCGATGTTCGCGACACCCGCGACCGGCGGTTCACGCTCGCCTGCTACGCGACCGGCCAGCTCGTGCTGCTCGGCTGGTGGCTCGCCTTCCACCCCGGGCTGATGAGCCCGGACTCCGTCACCTACGTCGCGCACGTCACGACGGGCCCCTGGGTGGCCGGCCAGTCGGTCGCCTACGACGCCCTGCTCGGCCTCTCGCTGAGGGCGACCGGCGACCTGTCCCCGGTCACCCTCGCGCAGACGGCGGCGATGGCCGCCGCGCTGGCCCACCTCGCGGGCGCGCTCAGGTCGCTGGGCGTGCGCGGGCGCGGGCTGCTCGTGGCGCTGGGATGCGCGGTGCTGTCACCGCCGCTCGGCGCCTTCACGGTGACGATGTGGAAGGACGTGCCGTTCACGGTGTGCGCGGTGCTGGCCGCGGGCACCGCCGTACGGCTCGCGACCGGGCCCGCCGCGGTACGGCGCGCGGCCGGGAGCGGGACGCGGGGCACGCTCAGGAACAGGGTGCTCAAGGGCGGGTGGACCTGGGATCCGCGGCTGGCCGCCCTCGGTGCCGAACTCGCCGGGCTGGGGTTGTTCAGGAACAACGGCTTCCTCGTCGCGCTGATCGCCGCGATCCTGCTGCTCCCGTTGCTGCCCGCGGCCCGCCGCCCGCTGGCGGCGGTGGCCGCGGCAGCGGTGGCGGCGCCGCTGCTGTTGCTGGGCGCCGGCTACCCGGCGATGGGCATCGCGCCGCCGTCCCGCTCGTTCGCCTACCAGACGGTGTTCGGCGATCTCGCCGTGGCGTACGGGGAGCGCCCCCGGCTCTTCGACCGCGAGCAGCGGGCGCTCCTCGCCACGATCGCCCCGCTGCACGCCTGGCGGCGGGGTGCGACCTGCCAGACCATGGCGCGCGTCTTCTTCGACCCCGCCTTCAGCCACTCGCGGGCCGAGCAGCGGATCTCCGACGTGCTGGAACTCTGGCGCGGGCTGCTGGTCCGCGCGCCCGGTGTGATGCTGAGCGCCCGGATCTGCCGCGCCGCGCTCGCCTGGCAGGTCGGTTCGACCTCGGGCGAGCCCGGCGGCGAGCTCTATCGCTTCTCGCTGCGCGATCCCCGGCTCCCCGACGGCTGGGCGGGCACCCCGGCGGCCTCGGCGATGCGGCAGCGGCCGTTCTCCGCCGGTCTGCGGGCCGCCGGGCTGTCCGCGCTGGACGCGAGCACGGTCAGGCAGCTGGAGTGGCTGCTCTGGCGGGCGCCCTTCTGGTGCTACCTCGGCTACGCGGCGGCCGCGCTCGCGTGGCGGCGGACCGGGAGCGGGGCGGCGCTCGCGGGGGCGGCCGTGGTCGCGGGGCAGCAGCTCGGCGTGATCCTCACCAACACCGCGCCGGACTTCCGGTTCATGGTGGCGCCGATCTTCGTCGGTGTCCTGTTCGTGCCGCTGCTGCTGCGGGAGGTACGAACCCTGCCGCCCCGGCGATGAGCGCCCGCGTCAGCGGTCGATCTCGTCGAACAGCGCCTCCCAGCGGTCCAGGACGCGGGGCAGCCGGTAGGCCCTCATCCGTTCCCTGCCCCTGGCCCCCATCCGCCGGCGCAACTCGGCGTCGGACATGAGGCGCTCCAGGGCGGCGGCGAAGCTCCCCGCGTTCCCCGGTTCGGCCAGCACGCCGTTGTCACCGTCCGAGACCAGGGTCCTGACCCCGGCCGAGGCGTCGCAGGCCACGGCGGGCAGCCCGCAGGCCGCGCCCTCGGCGAGGACCAGCCCCCACCCCTCGAAGTCGCTGCTCAGGGTGACGATGGAGGCGTCGAGGTACTCGGCCTCGACGTTCTCGACCTGCCCGCGGAAGACGATCCGGCCGCCGAGTCCGGTCTCGGCGGCCTGCGCCTCCAGCGCCGCCCTGAGCGGCCCGTCGCCGATGATGTGCAGCTCCCACGGTTCGGCGACGGCGGGGGCCGCGGCGGCGAAGGCGTCGATCAGCAGGTCGATCCGCTTCACCCTGACCAGCCGTCCCGCCGAGACGATCCGCGGGTTGCGCAGCTCGGCGGCCTGCTCGGGAAAGACGCTGACCGGGTTCAGCATGGTCCCGCAGTTGGCGAGCCGGTGGTTGGTGAAGGACGTGGCGTAGTCGTCGCAGAGGAAGAGCGCCTTGTCGAGGGGCGCGTAGTGCTTCTTGATCAACCGAAGGTTCGGGGAGTCCACGGCCTCGGCGTACGACTGGTGGTACTGGCCGATCTTGGCGATGTGCGGCATGGGCAGGTCGGCGATCCAGTGGGCAGCCCAGGGCGAGGCGATGACCAGGTAGCCGCCGTCGATCCGGTCCGTCAGCCGGAGCAGCCGCTGCCTGGCGGTGGCGATCTCCTCCGGGGTCCGCCGCGCCTTCGCCCTGCGCCACGGGAGCGAGCGGGGGGCGGCCTCGGGGGCGGGTGTGTCGTACAGCGTGGCGTGCCGGTAGACCGGGTCGGCGAAGTAGGTCTGCGGCTGCCTGGAGGGGTTGATGCTGACCAGGGTCACCCGGTGCCCGCGGGTGGCGAGGCCCTGGGCCAGGGTGTGGATGACCCGCTGGGAACCGCCCATCGAGTCGCCGTCGGTGCTGAGGAAGATGACGTTTCGCGCTCTCATCGCACGACCTCCGGGAAGAAGGCGTCCACGACCTTGCCGCTCGCCTGTCCGTCGTCGAGGCCGCACCAGCGGTCGCGGAACTCCGCGTAGCGCCGCCCGTACCGCTCGGTGATCTCACCGAGCTCCTCCAGCGCGGCGGCGAGCTCGCCCGGGTCGCGCAGCAGCGGGCCGGGGGCGACCTCGGCCAGGTCGAAGCAGACCCCCCGCTGGGCGGAGGCGTAGCGCTCGTGGTCGTCGACGTAGTAGAGGATCGGCCGGCCGAGGCAGGCATAGTCGAACATGATCGAGGAGTAGTCCGTCACCAGCACGTCGGAGGCCAGCATCAGGTCGTTGACCTCGGGATACGCCGAGGCGTCCCGGGCCAGCCAGCCGAGCGGGTCGGGCACCGTGAAGCGGTCGTAGGGGTGGGCGCGGACGAGGACCACCCAGTCCGGGCGGAGCGTGGCGGCGAGGGCCGGCAGGTCGATCCGGAGTGATTCGCCGCTGAAACGTCCGTTGTCGCGGTACGTGGGCGCGTAGAGGACCACCCGTTTTCCGGCCGGGATCTCGAAGAACTCCCTGACCCGCCGCGCCCGCTCGCGCTGCGCCGGTTCGGCGTGCCGCACCAGCACGTCGGTACGCGGGTAGCCGGCGTGCAACAGTTCGCCCTTGAAGCCGCTGGCCTCGGCGAAGTCCCGGCGGAAGTCGCGGCCCGGGGTGAGCAGCATGTCCCAGCGCGCCACCGCCTCGGTGTACTTCCTGGCCAGGGCGGGCTGCGTCCGGTGGCGAGGCTCGTCCAGCCCCATCTTCTTGAACACCTGGCCGTGCCAGGTCTGCAGGTAGCGGGTGCCCTTGCGCTTGCGGTAGCAGTAGGGGAGGTTGTGGCTGTCCACCCAGTAGCCGGCGCGCGCCAGGGTCCAGGCGTAGCGGAAGGTGTCGCGCTGGACGAGGTCGACGTCCTCGGGAAAGCGCTCGGGGACGCCCGCGTGGGACCAGACCGCGCGCAGGCCGCCCGCGCGCCGCTGCAGCTCCTCGTAGACGTAGCGCGGGTTGCCGGTGTAGCCGCTCCCCTCGGCGGACTCGAAGAGCACCAGGCGGCGGTTGACCGGCACCGTCGCGCTGACCAGCCGGTAGAAGCGACCCAGGTTGCGGGGGGTGGCCAGGTCGGACAGCAGGTGCCGGCAGAGCTCCGCCATGCTCGGCAGGCGTCGCGCGGGCACGTGGCCGAGCCTGCGCGCCACGAGCCGGAACGGGATGTCGGCGGACGCCTCCAGGACCAGGCGGCCCGTGCCCACCGTGCCCACGGAGGTGAACGACAGGCCGGGGGACGCCAGCAGGGGCCTGGCGTTGCGGCGCTCACCCTCGTGGAGCGAGATCGTGACCGCCTGCGGCCTGACGGCGTTGTCCGGCCAGTCCAGCTCGGGCAGGGAGATCGACACCGTCGCCTCCAGGATGCCCGTCCCCTCGGGGATCTGGGTGCCCTCCGCCTCCTCCGGGTCCCACTGCCCTTCCAGCCCCCGCCGCTCCCGCGCTCCCTCCGGCGGCTCGGTCACGACGGGTGCCGGCTCGAAGGGGATCGAGGCGATCGTCTTCTTCCTGCCGCCGATGTGCAGCCAGGCGGTCAGCGAGCGGCCGTCGAGCACCCGGCCGGGGTCGTAGGTCCGCAGGCGCAACCGGACCTCGTCCCTCGACGCCTGCAGGTCGACGAGCTCGTGCCGGAGCAGCGCGCCGGCCAGTGGTTGCTCCGCCAGGTGCAGCTCGGTCACGTCCAGCTCGCTCCTGCCCTGCTCGCTCAGCGGGAGCGTCGCCCCCCAGAACATCCGCCCGCCTTCCGCGGTGACCGCCCGGGGCGGCACCGAGTGCCTGGCCCCCAGTTCGACGGCGGCGAGCGCCGCCTCGGCGCCGCGCCGCTCGCGGACGAGCTGGAGGCAGACCCGCTCGGCCCTGCTCAGCCGCTCGATCGCCGCGGGTTCGAGCGTGTCCACGTACGGGATGACGAGGTCGGCGAACTCGGCGATCCACCCCGGGTCACGCTGGGGCAGGTCGCCCAGGTAGAGGCGGAGGTCGTGGGAGAGGAAGCGGAAGTCCTTGTCCTCCTTGAGATCGAGGGAGTGGGTGGCGGCCAGCACGCGGTCGCTCAGCACGGCGGCCGTGACGCGCTGGCGCACGTTCTCCAGCTCGTGCCGCCGCGACGAGATCGACCTGGTCGCGGGCGTGGCGGCGAGCAGCCAGCGGTAGACGGGCCACGGTACGACGGCGAACAGCTTGCTGCGGCAGAACAGCTCCGTCGACCAGACGATGTCCTCGTGGTGGATGTCCTCGTGGAACCGGATGCCGGTGCCGTCCAGGAAGGTCCGCCGGTACAGCTTGTTGGTGGCCAGGCAGTTGAAGAGGAGTTCGGGTTCGGCGCGGATGTCGTCCACGATCCGGCGCTCCGCGAACAGCCGGGGGTACCAGAGGGTGACGGCGCCACTCGCCTCGTCGACGCGTTCCACGGTGCCCATGACGAAGTCGGCACCGGTCGCCTCCGCCTCCAGCAGCAGGCTCTTGCAGGCGTGCCTGGGCAGCTCGTCGTCACTGTCGAGGAACATCAGGAAGGGTGCGCGGGCGGCGTCCATGCCCGCGTTGCGGGGGGCGCCGCAGCCGCCGCTGTTGGCGGGCAGCCGCACGTAGCGGACCCGGTCGTCCTCCTCGGCGAGCGCCTTGGCCACCGCGGGGGTGTCGTCGCCCGAGCAGTCGTCCACGACGATCACTTCGAGGTTCTTGAGCGTCTGGCCGAGTACGGAGCGCACGGCCCGGGGTAACCGGGGTGCGTCGTTGTAGGTGATGACGATCACGCTGACGTCCGGGACCGTGTAATGCTGTGTCATGATGCGCAACTCCAGGGCGGCTGGGAGGAGAGCCTTGACCCGCAACGGCCGGCAGCGGCCGGGCAAGGCGTCATGGGATTGCCGGTTTCGGTGTTCCGCCGGTGTCTGTCGGCGTCCGTCGGTGACGGGTGGTGGATGAGCGGCCGTCAGGTCAGGGAGCCGTCGGGCCGAGGAGGACGGGGGCGTCGCGGCCGGTGCCCCTCGCGGTCCGGTGGCCCGCGCGCTCCTCGTGGTACTCCGCGTCGACGTTGACCTCCCAGACGTCGTGCCTGGCGCCGTCGACGAGGTTCTCCACGGTCAGCATCGCGGTGAGCATGGAGTGGTCCTGGTTGTTGTACCGATGCATGCCGTTGCGGCCGACCGGGTGGATCCGCGGCCACTCCACGTCGAGATACTTCCTGAGCACCTCCACGTTGTGGACGTAGCCGGCGTCGTAGACCGGGTAGGCCTTCGGCATCCGCACCACGTAGCCCCGCTGGACCTCACCGGGGGTGACCAGGCCCAGGTGCTCCAGCTCCCGGGTGCCGAACGCGACGAGGTCGTCGTCGGGCATCCGCCACAGGTCGTCGCCCTCGTTGACGAAGTACTCCAGGCCGAGGCAGGTCCGTCCGGCCCGGACCAGGTACGGCGACCAGGAACCGTAGTTCTGCACCCGGCCGAGCCGCACCTCGGGGGAGTGGATGTAGATCCAGTTGTCGGGGAAGGAGAACCGCTCGGGGACGACCAGCGCGACGGTGAGGAAGTCGCGGTACCTCAGCCCCGCGGCCGCCTCGGCGACGATGTCCGGCACGTCGGGCCCGAACGCGTGGATCAGGGTGCTGAGCGGCATCGAGGAGATGAGGTTGTCGCAGTACACCTCGCGGGTGGTGCCCTCGCCCTCGCCCGTGCGGACGGTGAGGGCCAGCCGGCCCCGGTGGCGGCGGACGCGCTCGACCCGGGTGCCGAGGCGCACCGTGGAACCCAGCTCGCGGACCCGGTCGGCGCAGGCCTCCCACATCATGCCCGGCCCCAGCTTGGGGTAGCGGAACTCCTCGATGAGGCTGGTGACCTCCTTGCTGTTCCTTCCGGGCAGCAGCGCGCCGGCGATCGCCCTGCCCAGGGAGAGGTTCCTGATCCGCTGCGCGGCCCAGTCGGCCTGGATGCTCTCCGCGGGGACGCCCCACACCTTCTCGGTGTAGGTCTTGAAGAAGATCCCGTAGAGCCGGCTGCCGAACCTGGCCGTGACCCAGCCCTCGAAGGTGGACTGGTCCGCGGGCGGCCTGATCCGGGCCCAGGCGTAGGAGCCGACACATCGTGCGGATTCCAGGACACCGAGATTGCGCAGGGCGTTGGAGGCCCTGAGCGGGTAGTCGTAGAAACGGCCGCCGTAGTGGATGCGGCTCATCCTCGGGCGGAGCAGGAAGTCCTCCTCGTCGAGGATCTCGTTCCAGAAGTCCGTCACCCGCGACACCTTCGTGAAGAAGCGGTGTCCGCCGATGTCGAAGCGCCAGCCGTCGCGTTCCTCGGTCCGGCTGATCCCGCCGACCACCCGGTCGGCTTCGAAGACCTCGCACGGGTGTCCTCGCCGGGCCAGCTCGTAGGCCGCGGTGAGCCCGGCGGGCCCCGCCCCCACGACGACTGTTGAGTCCATGCGCTTCCCCCCGCGAATGCCGTTTCCTGCGATCTCGCCCGTCTCGGTCACCCGATCGTGTCGGACGGTCCGGGGGGACCGAAGGGTCATTACGACTTACTAGGACGTGTGCATTCCCAGCCTTGACCAGGACATGGTGAAGGCGTTGCCGCACCGCGGGCCGGAGGCGGGGCCGGCCGGGTGCGAGAGATGGTCAAGTCTCGGTCTGCTCAGTCCATCGCGGTCATATTTTGGGCGCGCCCCATCGGCCGCGAAGCCATGCTGCTGACGTGACGTCCACCTCGCGCGCATGGCCGCCGGGTCGTGCCGGCGGGCACCCGGGTCTTTCGCCGAGCCCCGCCACGCGCCCGGGACGTCCTCCACGATGAGTGGATCTTCACCTGCGTGGCGTGTCCGGTGTTCGCGCGGACGGACCGGACTGTGAGCTTTCGACTACCGGAGGACCGATCGTGGCCCCAGTGAGCATCATCGTGCCCATCTACGACGTGGAACCGTACCTTGAGGCGTGTCTGGAGTCGTTGGTCGCGCAGACCTGGAGTGACATCGAGGTCGTCATGGTGGACGACGGTTCTCCCGACTCCAGCGCGGAGATCGCCGAGGCGTTCGCCGCGCGCGACGCGCGGTTCCGGCTGATCCGGCAGGAGAACGCGGGCCTGGGCACCGCGCGCAACACCGGCATAAGACACGCCACCGGCGAGTTCCTCGCCTTTGTCGACAGCGACGACATGCTCCCGCTGACGGCGATCGAGACGATGGCGTGCAGCCTTCAGGAGAGCGGTTCCGATTTCGCCACCGGCAACGTGCTGCGTTTCAGCGGGCAGGGGGTGCGCCAGTCGGCGATGCACAAGACGATCTTCGCCAACTCCGCCCGGCGAACCCACGTGACCCGTGACGAGATCCTGCTCAAGGACCGGCTGGTCACGAACAAGCTCTGGCGCCGCTCCTTCTGGGACGAGCACGGGCTGAACTTCCCCGAGGGGGTGCTCTGGGAGGACATCGCGGTCTCGCTGCCCGCCCACTTCCTGGCCGGGGCGGTGGACGTGCTCTCCACCCCGGTCTACCTGTGGCGGGAGCGGGAGGGGGAGAGCGTCTCGATCACCCAGAACCGGGGGCACGTCAAGGGGATCGAGGACCGGTTCGCCGCCGTCAACTCCGTGCGCCGCTTCCTGACCGACACCGGCAGGGCCGAGCACCTGCCCGCGTGGGACCGGATGGTCCTTGACAGCGACCTGCCGAACTTCCTGCAGGTGCTCGACCAGGCGGGCGAGGAGTTCCAGCAGCGCTTCCTCGACCTGGCCTGTGCCTACCTCGACCAGGCGGGGCCGAAGGTCCTCTCGCGCATCCCCGCGCAGCGCCGGGCGAAGTGGGCGCTGGTACGACAGCGCCGGATGGACGACCTGGTCCAGCTGCTGGAGTGGGACAGGACGGTCAAGCCGACGGTCCGGGTCGGCGGCGGCGGCATCCGCGGGTACCACCTCAACAGTCCGGTACCCGTCGAGCGGTCCGCCATCCGGATGCGCGAGGAGCTTGACCTGCGGCAGCGGGTGGACGGCCTGAACTGGAAGGACGACAGGCTGATCGTCGAGGGCAGGGTCTCGCTGCGCTACCTGCGGCCCCGCCGGCGGATCCAGCAGCACGTCTTCGCCTGGCTGGTCCCCGAGGGGGCCGGGCGCAGGATCCGGCTCCCGGTCACGGTCAAACGTGGTCTGTCGCTGGTGGACACGGGCCCGCGCAGGCGCAAGGACTGGTGCGGGTTCCGGCTGGCCGTCGACCCGGCCGGGCTTCCGGCCGGCTCGTCCTGGCATGTCGACCTGTGCGTACTGTCCCGGGGCCTGCTGCGGAGAGGCAGGCTGGCCCAGCCGAGTCCGGCCGCGCGGCGGCTGGAGCTCACCGATGACGAGTCGGGGAGCGTGGCGTGGACGGAGTGGACGCCGGCCGAGGAGTTCAGGCTCAGGGTGGAGCGGCCCGGCGGCCGGGTCACCGGTCACCGGGTGGCCGAGGGCAGGCTGCGGATCACCGGCCGGTGCGGCGACGACCTCGGCGCCGCACCGGTGCTGCGGCTGACCCGGCCACAGGGCGGCCGCGACCGGCGCTACCCGATGGCCACCTCGGACGGCACCTTCGAAGCGGTGATCGACCTCGACGAGGTGCTGTCCGAGCGCTGGCCCGGCCTGGACCCGGCGAGCCTGGAGATGAGCGCGCTCAGCCCCGGGGCAGAATGGCACTTCGAGGTCGTCCCGGAGCAGGGCGACGCCCGGCCGCTGATCGTCGAGCGTGACGTGGAGCGCGGCCTGCACCGGCTCCGCGGCCGGGACGTGGTGCTCGACAGGTCGCGGACGGGTGGGCTGGTGCTGCGCGAGCAGCGGCCGACGTTCTACGTGGAGCGGGTGGAGTGGACCGAGCGGGGGCACCTGGCGCTGACCGGGGCCGCGATGCGCCCCATCGACGGCCAGGCGTGGCTGGTCCTCACCTCGCGCAACCGGTTCAACGAGCGGCTCTTCCCGATCGTCGGCGGCAGCGCCACGGTGACGCCCGAGGGGACCGCCACGCTCGGCGGGTGGCTACCGCTGCCGGCGGGCACGCACGGTTTCGCGATCCGTACCGACGCGGGCGACATGCGGGTGGAGTTCCGGCTGTCCGCGCCGCTGGAGCACGTCTCCGCCACCCGTACGTTCACCTTCGACACCGACCTGACCTCCGAGGCCGTCTTCACGGTGAGTGACGACCTGCGCGCCTCGGGCAGGCCGAAGCAGCAGCGACTGCTGCGCGAGGACTTCTATCCGGCCAAGCGCCAGGAGGCGCTGCGGCCCGCCGTCCTCTTCGACAGCTACGCCGGCAGGCAGTTCTCCGACAGCCCGAAGGCGATCTACGAGGAGCTGGTGCGGCGGGGCGCCGACCTGGAGTTCATGTGGGTGGTCAGGGACGGGCAGGTGGAGCTGCCCGAGGGGGTGGCGCCGATCCGGCGGTACGGGCGGGAGTTCTACGACGCGCTGGCCCGCTGCCGGTACATCGTCACCAACAGCCACCTGCCCTCCTGGTTCGAGCGCAGGCCGGACCAGATGGTGCTGCAGACCTGGCGCGGCACCCCGCTGAAGCGCGTCGGCTTCGACATCGAGAAGGTGCTGTTCGCCAGGCCCGACCATCACGAGCGGCTGGCCAGGACCGTCGCCAGGTGGAGCCATCTGATCTCGCCGAGCCCCTGGTGCACCTCGGTCCTGGACAGCGCCCTGCGGTTCGAGGGGGAGATCCTGGAGATCGGCTCTCCCCGAGCCGACCTGCTCCGCCGCGACGGAGCCGCGGAGATCCGGGAGCGGCTCGGCCTGCCCGAGGGCAGGAAGGTGATTCTGTACGCCCCGACGTGGCGTGACGACAAGTTCTACAGCAGGGGGCGCTACCGGCTCGACCTGCGTCTGGACCTGCAGCGGATGTCCGAGGAACTCGGTGACGACCATGTGCTCATGATCCGCAAGCACCCGAGCGTCACCGACAGGGTGCCCCGGATCGGCAGGGACTTCGTCCTCGATGTCTCGATATATCCGGATATCCAGGAGCTTTACCTGGTCGCGGACATGCTGATCACGGACTACTCGTCGGCGATGTTCGACTTCGCGGTGACCGGCAAGCCGATGCTGTTCTACACCTATGACCTGGAGCGCTACCGCGACGAGGTGCGCGGCTTCAACTTCGACTTCGAGGCCGAGGCCCCGGGCCCGCTGCTGCGCACGACCGAGGAGGTGGTGGAAGCCGTACGGGACGTCGACGAGGTGCGCACCAAGTACCTGAGGCTGTACGACGCCTTCACCGCCAGGTTCTGCCCGCTGGAGGACGGCGGCGCGGCGGCGCGGGCGGTGGACCGGATCTTCCGGTAGCCGCGCCCGCCTCGCGAGAACGGCGGGCCCGGAGTGAAGGCGGCCGGTGGTTCCGGAGAAAGGCCGGGGAACCCCTCCCCGGCCTTTCATGTCTCCAAAGCAGCCGATCACTGTGGCGCGGGTCGGTCAAGAAGTGGCATGGAGATCTTCTAGTAGTTACAGAGCGTAGATGACAGGAGACGCAGCGTGGCCATGCTGGGACGCATGAGGGCCTATTCGTTGGACGACGTCCACGCGACCCGGAAACGAAAAGACTCCTGGTGGACCGTTTTCCTGGTTGACCCGGTGGCGTGCAGGCTCACCCTGCTCGTCGCCAACCACACGTCCATCACCCCCAACGGGCTCACTCGCTTCTCCCTGATTCTCGGGATGTGTTCGGCGATCTGCTTCGCGGCCGGACGGCTGGTGCCGGGGGCACTGCTGTTCTACCTGAGCTTCATGGTCGACTGCATGGACGGGAAGATCGCCCGGCTCAAGGGGACGGGCACCGCGTTCGGACTCTGGCTCGACTACGTGGGCGACCGGATCAGGGTGGTCTGCTGCGCCGCGGGGGTGGCGTCCGGGCAGTACGCGGTGACGGGGGACATCGCCTACATCCTGCTCGGCGCGGGGGTGGCGGTGCTCGACCTGTTCCGTTACGTGAACGCGCCGCAGATGAAGCGCGTGCGCGAGGTGGTCAAGGAGAACCGGCTCGGCCGCCTGGCGGCCGTCGAGTCCGTGGTGGCCCCGGGACACGTCAGGCCCGCGGAGGCCGTGGTGGCCGCCGGACACGCCGGACACGCCGGACACGCCGGGCACGTCAGGCCCGTCGAGGTCGTCATGCCCCGCGAGGCCATCACGCCCCGCGAGCCGATGCGGGTCGTCCCCTTCGAGGGCCGGCGGCCGGGGCCGCGGGGCGGCAAGCGACAGAAGCTGCCCCGCAGGTTCGGCCGCCTGCTGGCCCGCCACCGGGTGCGGAGCCATCTGATCAGCGGCATCGAGTTCCACGCCGCGGTGTTCGTGGTCGCCCCGCTGGTCGGGAGGGTCGCCCTGGTGCCCCTCGCGGTCGCCTCCGGGGCGCTGCTTCTGCTGAACGAGGTCTTCCTGATCTATCGAATGTGGCTCTTCTCCCGGGTGGTGCCCGCCGCGCCGCTGGTGGAGAAGGTGCCGCGCGTATCTGTTTGACCAAGCTTTACGGGGGTTCGTTGTCATGCAGTCCGACCGCCCGATCTTCGTGATCGGTTGTCCACGTTCAGGCACCACCATGTTGCAGCTGATGCTGCACTCGCATCCACGTATCGCGGTGCCTCCGGAGACACGGTTCGTGGTGCCCGGCTACTACCGCAGGTTCTCCTTCGGGGACCTGCGCGAGGAACGGAACCGGCGCAGGGTCGGCCGGTGGATCGTGAGCGACAAGGACACCAAGTTCAAGGAGCTCAAGCTCGACGGGGACAGGCTGATCGACGACATCGTCGCGGGGCCGCCGACGCTGGGCTCGGCGATGGGCATCACCTTCCGCTCGTACGCCGAGCAGTACGGCAAGAGCCGCTGGGGTGACAAGCGGCCCAGCTACTACCACCACGTGGACCTGTTGACCAGGCTCTTCCCCGACGCCCAGTTCGTGCACCTGATCAGGGACGGCCGCGACTGCGTGGCGTCGCTGAAGGAGATGCCCTGGTACACCAAGGACGTCTTCCACGCGGTGGTCAACTGGAGTGAGGCGATCGACTACGGCCGCCACCACGCCAAGAAGCTCCCCGCCGACAGCTACTACGAGCTGCGTTACGAGGACCTGACCGCCTACCCGGAGACCGAGCTGAGCAAGCTCTGCGAGTTCCTCGGCGAGGACTACGACCCGGCGATGTCCGAGCCGTACCACGTCGCCAGGGTGGCGATCCCGCAGCACAAGGTCTGGCACAGCAACACCCACGGCGATGTCACGACCGCCAGGGCGGGTTCGTGGAAGGCCAGGCTGGAGCCCTGGGAGATCTCGGTCTGCGAGACGGTCCTGGCCGAGCGGCTGACCGCCAACGGCTACGAGCTGAGCGGCGCGCCCAAGGCGGGCAAGGCCCACATCCAGGCGTGCGAGAAGGCCGCTGCCAAACGACGCTGGGCGCGCAGGCGCAAGGAGTTCCGCGACCGCGTCAACCGGTTCCGCGAGCCGAGCCCGGTGGCCGCGAGGCTCACCAGCCGGCAGCTCGGCGAGCTGGCGAAGGTCTGACGTGAAGCCCGACCGCCCGATCTTCATCCTGGGATGTCCCCGTTCGGGGACGACGATGCTGCAACTGATGCTGCACGCCCACCCGCGCGTCGCCATCCCGCCGGAGACCCGGTTCATGGTCTCCACCTACCAGCGGCGGCTCCAGTTCGGTGACCTCAACGACGCGGAGCACCGGCGCGAGCTGGCCGAGTGGGTGGTCGACCGGCGCCAGACGCGCTTCCACGAGCTGAACCTGGACCGCGACGAGGTGCTCGGACAGATCGTCGACGGGCCGCCGACGCTCGGCTCCGCGCTGGGCATCGTGCTGCGCGCCTACGCGACCAGGCACGGCAAGGCGCGCTGGGGTGACAAGCGGCCCTCGTACTTCCAGTACACCGACGTGCTGCTCCGGCTCTTTCCCGATGCCCAGTTCGTGCACCTGGTCAGGGACGGCCGCGACTGCGTGGCGTCGCTGAAGGAGATGCCCTGGTACAACGGGAGCGTCTACAGCGCGGTCTCCGCCTGGGCCGAGGCGATCGACTTCGCCAGGCACGGCGCGCCGAGGCTTCCCGAGGGCAGCTACCACGAGCTGCGCTACGAGGACCTGACCGCCGAGCCGGAGGCTCACCTGCGCAGGCTGTGCGAGTTCCTCGGCGAGGACTTCCACCCGGCCATGTGCGACCCGGCCGCGGTGGCCGGCATCGCCGTACCCGTCAGAAAGACCTGGCACGCGCGCACCTACGGCGAGGTGACCACCACGCGGACCGGCTCCTGGCGCGAGCGGCTCGACCCCGGCGAGGTCTCGCTCTGCGAGAGCGTGCTCGGCGACCGCCTGGAGACCTACGGGTACGAGCTCAGCGGGGCGCCGAGGATCGAGACCTCTCGGCTGGTCTCCTACGAGCGGACCGCGGCCAAGCGGAAGCTGGCCCGGGTCAAGCGGGTCACCTTCGACCGGCTGATGCGGCTCCGCGAGCCGAACCCGCTGGGGGCGCGGCTCACCTCCGCCCAGATCGTGCTGGCGGGAGTGCCGATGCCACGCAACGAGCCGGTGGCGGTCACCGGGTGACCTGCTCGAACAGGGCCTCCCACCGATCCAGCACGCGATCGGGCCGGAACGCCTCGACGTGAGCGCGGGCGGCGGCTCCCAACCGCCGCCGCTCCTCGGCCGAGGCCATCAGCTCGGCCAGCGCGGCGGCGAGCGCGGTCACGTCGGCCGGGGGCACCAGCACCCCGGTCTCCCCGTCCAGTACGAGTGACCTGAGCCCCCCCGACACGTCGAACGCGACCGAGGGCACCCCGTAGGACGCCGCCTCACCGATCACCAGCGGCAGTCCCTCGTGCTCGCTGGCCAGCGCCAGCACCGACCCGCCCAGATACTCCTCGCCCATCAGGGGCGCGGGCACCGTGCCACGGAAGACCACCCGGTCGCTCACCTCGCATTCCGCGGCGTGCGAGGTGAGCCGCTGCCGCTCGGCCCCCTCACCGATCAGGTGCAGCTCCCAGCCCTCGCCCGCCTCGCGACGGGCCTCGGCGAGGTCCGCCCGCAACTCGGGCTCGCCGGGGGCGGAACGGCCACAGGCCTGGGCGAAGGCCGAGATCAGCCGGTCGAACCGCTTCACGCCCTCCAGCCTGCCGATCCCGAGCACCCGGCGGGCGGTCAGCTCGGCGGTCCCCGACGGCCAGGCGAACAGCGGGTTCGGGATGGACCAGGTGTTGGGCAGCAGCGCGTGCTCGGCGAAGAGCCACGCGTCCTGCTCGCTGAGGAAGACCGCCTTCTCCAGGGTGCCGTAGTGGTCGCGGACCGAGTCGAGGTGCCAGGAGCCCCGCGCGTGCTCGTACGACCCGTGGTACTGCCCGATCGGCAGCAGCCGTTCGGGCAGCAGGGCCCTGATCCGGGCGACCACGCTGGGCGAGGAGAGCACGGCGAACCCCGGCCCCACCTCGCGCAGCAGCCTGCCGAGCTCCCGGTGCTCACGGCGCCGGCCCAGCGGTGACAGCCTGCTCACCGGAGTGCGGTGGATCACGTGGCTGGTGTAACGCGGCCGCTCCACGTAGCGGAACGGGCTCCTGGCGCGGTGCAGTCCGATCACGTGCACCTCGCGGCCCCGTTCGGCGAGCCCCTGGGCCACGGTGTGGGTGACCCGCTGGACGCCGCCCAGGGTGTCGGCGTCCACGCAGGCGAACACGACCGCCCCCGCGCGCCCGCCGCTCACCCTGACCACCTGGGCAGTTGGATCGGCCGCCGCACCCCCGGCAGATGCCCCAGCCCGCCAGGGGGGCGCCGCTCCCGCCCGCCGGGCGCCCGGGGAGCCTGCGCGGGCACCTGGACCGAGGGGAGATCGAAGAAGGCGTCCACCACCTTCGCCGAGGCGTGGCCCTTCTCCTCCGCGCACCACATCCTGCGGAACGCGATGTACCTGGCGGCGAAGGAGACGGTCACGCCGTCGAGGTCGCGCAGCGCCTCGATCAGTTCCTCGGTGGTGGTCAGGCAGGGGCCGGGAGCGATCGCGGGCAGGTCGTGGTAGACCCCGCGTTCCACCCGGCGGTACTCGTCCCAGTCGTCGATCAGGAACAGCATCGGCCGCCCGGTGATCGCGTAGTCGCACATCAGCGACGAGTAGTCGGTCAGCAGCGCGTCCGAGAGCAGTATCAGGTCGTTGACCTCGGGGTACGACCCGGCCTCACGGACGAAGTGGCGCAGCTGCTCGGGCACCTCGAACCGCTCGACCGGGTGGGTGCGCAGGACCACCGTCCAGTCGCCGGCCAGGGCCTCGGCCATCGCGGACAGGTCGGCCCTGACCGACTCGCCGGACCCCTTGGCCCGGTCGCGATAGGTGGGGGCGTACAGCAGCACCCTGGACCAGTGCGGGATCTCCAGCCGCTCCCTCGCCCGCCTGGCCGCCTCCCGGTCACCGTGCACGAGCACGTCGCAGCGGGGCGAGCCGTGGCGCAGCAGCCGCCCCCGGTAGCCGTTGGAGGGCACGAACACCCGCTCGAACTCGGCGCTGGGCGAGACCAGCGCGTCCCAGCGCTCCACCGCGGCCCGCCAGGTCGCCCTCGGCCCGTCGAAGTCGGCGCGCAGGTCGGGCGCGTCGAAGCCGACCGACTTGATGCCCTGACCGTGCCAGGTCTGCAGGTAGCGCGTGCGTGGCGGCTTGGGATAGGCCAGCGGCATGCCGTGGCTGTCGACCCAGTAACCCGCCCTGGCCATGGTCCAGATGTGCCGCCAGCTCATCCGCCGTACCAGCCTGGCGTCGGGAGGAAAGCCGTGCGCGGTCCCGGCCGCCGACCAGACCACCCGCAACGGCGTGCCCCGCCGCCTGAGCTCCTCGTAGATGTAGCGCGGGTTCCCGGTGTATCCGGCGCCGACGTCGGACTCGAACAGGGCCAGATCCCGGCGGGGCGGCAGTACGGAGATCAGCCCTTTGTAGACGCGAAGCTTCACCTCGGGGCCGTCCATCCTGCGCAGCAGCTTCAGGCCGACCCGCCCCACCCGGGCCAGTTGCCTGAGCGCTCCCCGGCGGCGCCAGCGCAACCGCAGGAACGCGGCGATCCCCTCCGCGCCGACGGTGACCTCGTGCCACGGAACGACGACGACGAACGGCGGGCTGGACGAATCGACCAGCAGCTGGTCGGAGGTGATCCTCCCGTCGGGGTTGACGATCTCGACCACCGGCTCGTGGCGGCCGTCGCAGCCCAGGCGGCCGGGGCTGAGCGCGGCGAGGTCGATCGTCGCCTCGCTCAGCAGACCGCCGTCGTCCCGCTCGCGCGGCGCCAGCCGTATCCGGTGCTTCCCGGCGCGCAGGAACGCGGTCCAGCCGGGGGTGGCGGCGAGCACCCCGAATGGGTCGTAGGTCCTGATCACCAGCCTGAGCACGGTGCCCTCGCCGGTGACGACCGCCTCGTGGCGCAACCTGGAGGCGCTGTAGGGCAGCTCGGCCATCCGGAGCGAGGTGATCTCCCGCATCTCGTCGGGGACCGTACCCCAGTAGGTGCGTCCCTCCTCGCGCAGGGCGACCCGCGGCGGTGCCTTCGGCCCGTTCAGCGAAGCGGCGGCCACCAGGAGCTCGTCAGGCCGGTCGGCGAGGATGAAACTACAGCAGACCCTGATGAGCGGGTCGATCGTCTCGAACACCACCGGGTCGAGCTCGGACAGGTAGGGGCGGATCACCGAGACGAACTCCTCGACCCACGCGAGGTCCCGCGCGGGCAGCGGGTTGAGGTAGACCCGCAGGTCCTGGCGGAGGAACCGGCGCTGCCGCTCGTGCACCAGGTCACCGAGGCCGTTGTCGCGCAGGATGTCGTCGCTCAGCCGGGCCGCCCTGATCCTGGAGCGGACGTTGGACATGTCGGTCAGGCTCAGTGAGATCGACAGCCGCGCGTCGCTCTCCGCCGAGGCCCGGTGCCAGAGGTAGACCACCCACGGAACCACGGCGAACCGCCGCGCCGCGCAGTACAGGGCGGTGCTGAAGACGTGGTCCTCGTAGTGCATGTCCTCGGGAAACGGCAACCGCCGCAGCAACTCGGCCCGGTAGAGCTTGTTGGTGCTGAAGGAGTCGAGGAACATCTCCGGCTCCTCGGCGATCCCCTCGACGGTCCTGCGTCTGGCGAACAGGGCCGGGTAGTAGCGCGCGGTCTTCCCGCTCTTCTCGTACAACCGGGTGATCTGCCCGGTGACGAAGTCGGCACCGGTCCGCTCGATCTCCAGCAGCATGCTCTTGCAGGCGTGCCGGGTCAGCTCGTCGTCGCTGTCCAGGAACATCACGTACGGCGCCCGCGCCGCCGACACGCCCCTGTTCCGCGGGGTCCCGCACCCCCCGCTGTTGACCTCCCCGCGCAGGTAGCGGACCCGCGCGTCCTTCCGCTGCAGCTCCCGGGCGACCTGCTCGGTCTCGTCGGTGCTGGCGTCGTCGGCGATGATCACCTCGATGTTGCGCAGCGACTGCCGGAGCACGGACCGCACGGCCCTGGGCAGCCGCGCGGCATCGTTGTAGGTAATCACCACAACACTGCACTCCGGGACATTGATCACACCCCGAGGTATCCCCGAGAAAAAGTAACCGGTTGTCCTACTTGTCCACTGATAACACTCTTTTTGACGCTCTATGAGACAGGCAGTCCCACTTCGACCGGGGCGGAGCCGCCGTGTTCACCACTACTGGGTGGGCGGCGTTCATCGGAGGCGTCAGGAACCACGAGTTCGACGCTCGCTGAAGAGGTATGAGCCTGTGTGCGGGGGCGGCATTGTCGCAGGTGGTCTTTACGATCGACGGCGATGGTGAAGCAGCGATCGGTGGAGGCTTTGGTGAGAAAGATCTTCTCGTTCATGATGACCACCCTTGACGGGTATTTCGAGGGGCGGAACCAGGATCTCGGCTGGCACAACGTCGACGAGGAGTTCGGCGAGTTCGCGGCGCGCCAGCTCGACGAGAGCGGCACGCTCGTGTTCGGGCGGGTCACCTACCAGCTGATGGCGGGCTTCTGGCCGACGCCCGAGGGGGAGGAGGCCGATCCGGCGGTCGCGGCGAGGATGAACGGCACGGACAAGATCGTCGTCTCACGAACGCTGGACAGGGCCGAGTGGGCCGGCACCCGGCTGATCAAGCAGGATCTCGTCGAGGAGTTCACCAGGCTCAAGCGGGAACCCGGCAAGGACATCGCCATCCTGGGCAGTTCCGACCTGACCGTGAGTCTTCTCCGGCGGGGACTCGTCGACGAGCTGCGGATCATGGTGAACCCGGTCGTCCTCGGCGAGGGCATCCCGCTCTTCGGGACCGCGAAGGCCAGGATCGACCTGAAGCTGCTGAAGACACGGCCTTTCAACTCCGGCAACGTCCTGCACTTCTACCGGCCCGCCACCGCCTGACACCGGCCAGGATCAAGGCGCAGCGAGGACGGGTCGGGGGCCGCTCACTGGTACAGGTCTGTGCGGGGTGGAAGGTCAGGAGTGGCGTACCCGAGGAGCCTGTGGTCCCCTACGTCAGGGACATCCTGTGCAGGGCGTCGATGGCGAGGCGGTAGCCGTCCACGCCGAGGCCGACGATGGTGCCGCGCGCGACGGGGGAGATGTACGAGTGGTGGCGGAAGGACTCGCGGCGGTGCACGTTGGAGATGTGCACCTCGACGAGCGGTAGCTCGGTGCCCTCGATGGCATCGTGCAGGGCGATCGAGGTATGGGTGTAGGCCCCGGGGTTGAAGACCGCGCCGATGACCTCACCGGCCTTGACCCGCGCCCCGGCCTCGTGGATCCAGTCGATCAGCTGGCCCTCGTGGTTGGACTGACGGAAGACCAGGTCCAGGCCGAGCCGAGTGGCCTCCTCGCGGCACAGTTCCTCGACGTCCGGCAGCGTCATGGTGCCGTAGACCTCGGGTCTGCGGGTGCCGAGCAGGTTCAGGTTCGGGCCGTTGAGCACGTGTACGCCGGTCACGGGGATCATTCTCGCTCATCCGCGGGACCGGCGCTGCCAGGGGGTGCCTGCGGTGTGCGGGTCGGGAAGCGGGGGATGGGGCCGAGACACTCCCCGTCGTACGCCGTACCTGATCGGGGGGCTCAGCGACCCCTGCCGTGCCGTCGAGCGGCCAGCCACAGCGCGGTCATCACGGCCAGTGCGCTCACGGCCATTCCGGTGAGCAGACCCAGGATGGTGTCGAGGCTGCCGTCGAAGGTGTCGAGCCCCGCTTCGGCGACCTGCAGCAGTAGCACCAGGGCCACCGCGGTCAGCACCAGCAGGCCGGCGATCAAGGCGTAGAACTTCGGGCTGAGGAAGATGTTGCGCCTCGGCGTTCGCGGCGGGGCGGTCAGCTCCGCGGCGGGCCCCAGGCTGGCGGCCTTGGGCCGCTTGAAGTATTCGAAGCACACCCACCTGCCGCACGGCTCCCAGCCGTCGGGGGTGAGCAGGTCGAGCACGCTCTGGCGCCGGCCGGGCGAGACCAGCTCTCTCCGGTACTCCCACTGCTGAGGGTTCTCGGGGTCCCGGACGCTGATGAACAGGCCCTTCCCATCGACCCCGTCGACCTCCCAGCCCTGGGCGCCGTACTCGTTGAGCGTCTTGACGTCGTGGAACAGGTCGGCGGTCCAGCGCCAGGTACGGGCGTCCGCGGCGGGCGGGGCCGAGGTGACGGCCAGCTCACGGGCCAGCTCGGCCGCCGGGCCGAACTCCTCCTCGGGGTCGCCGCCACCACTCTCGGCGAGGTAGCCGGCGAGGTCGTCCAGCATGGCCCTGACCCGGTCGGCGGGCATGCCCGCCTCGGCCAGAACCACGGCGAGCTCGTCGAAGTAACCACCGGTGGTCTCGTCGACGTGGCCGCTCATCGAACTCTCCCTTCAGGTGAACCCGTTGGCTGAGGCGCCTCGGTGTGGCCCTTGGCCAGCACGGCGCGTACCGACTCGTCGAAGTTCAGCCAGAGCCCGCCCTGCTCGGCGAGTGTCTGCCTGCCCTGGTCGGTGAGCCGGTAGTAGCGACGGCCGGGCCCGCGCTCGGTCACCCGGAACTCGGCGGTGAGCAGCCCCGCCTCCTCCAGCCGGTTGAGCACCGGGTAGAGCGTGCCGCCCTTGATCTGACCGAGACCGGACTCGGCGAGGTCTTTGGCGATCTCGTAGCCGTAGTTCTCGCCGGCCGTCAGGCTGGCGAGAACCAGCAGGTCGAGCACGCCCTTGAGCCAGCTCGCACGTCGATCGCTCGTCATGGTAGCGATCCTACTTAGCCTGTGTACCCGACTGGCTCACGTCGCGGCTGCGGGGTGAGCACCAGGCCGCGAAGGTCGATCAGCGCGTGCAACAGGATCGGCATGAGCAGGCTGCCGGTCCTCAGGTAGAGCAAGGTCAGGCCGAAGCCGACCAGGGTGACCGCGAGCATGCCGCGCCAGCCCTGGTAGAGGTGGCCGGCGACGAACACCGCCAACGCGCAGCAGGCCGCGACCTCCTTGCTCAGGCCGAGCGCGCCCGTGCCGACCGCGATGAGCAGGCCTCGGTAGACGATCTCCTCGGTGATGCCGGCGGTCACCGACAGGCCCGCGGCGTACCAGCGCTCGACCGCGGTGCGCGGCAGCAGGTGGCTGAAGGCCTGCTGGCCAGGGACGGGCTTACCCTTGGCGGCCAGCCACTTGAAGACGAGCATGCCGGCCGCGGCGGCGACCAGGAAGCCGACGATCGTGCCGAGGGTGTCGTCCAGTGGCTCCGTGATCACCAGGCCGATGTCCGCGGCGTCGAGGTTCGGCTCCACGGCGACGATGAGCAGTGCCACGGCGGCCAGTGTCCACAGCTCGGCGCTCCAGAGCGTGAACATCCGGCGGTAGGCCATGGGGTCCTGGTCACGAGTGCGGGCCAGCCTGTCGTAGGTGTGCTTGCCGAGCAGGGGGCTGGCGACGGCCAGGTAGCCGACGAGGACGACTGCCAGGACAAGCGTCAAGGGGGATGACAAGGGAGACCTCCAAAGGTGCTCTGCTATCTAGATCGTAGAGCAAGCTAGTTAGATATACAACCTATGTTGCGGTGAAGGAGTGCAAGGGGGCGGACTCGGCGAGGGCACCCCGCTCTTCGGGACCCGGCGGGCAGGATCGACCTGAAGCTGCTGTCCGGTGAGGACCGGGTGATCCGAGCCGTCACTTTCCGCCGGGGTGAGCGTCCCCGCTGTGGCGGGCTCTGGGGCGCTGCCCTTACCGCGGCGCGGTCCAGGTGGCGGTCATGTCCGCCGTGACGTCGCGCAGGACGTCAGGCTGCGCGTCCGTGCGGACCTCGCCGGTGGCGCCCAGGGGGTCGGCCACAAACGTCGACCGATCCCTGTCCGGGTGACACGCATCGCCATACGACTGTTCGTGCGTGCGCGGCCCTCATGCCTGCGCGCACGCTTTACGCATATAACCATCTGACCAGGTCTTTTATCGAACAGTGAGTCTGTACGGTGGGTGATGATTGTCCGGAATCAAGGGATCACACAACGCTGGTCCTGGAGGGGGCGATCCCATGAAAATAGGTTTCGGCCTGCCGGTGAGCGACCCCGTGTGCCTGCTCGGCTGGGCCCGGCGCGCCGACGTCGGCCCCTTTTCGACCCTCGGTCTGCTCGACCGCATCGTGTACGACAACCCGGAAGCGATGGTCACTCTGGCGGCCATCGCAGGGGCCACCTCACGGATCCGCGTACAGACCGAAGTGCTGATCCCGCCCTTGCGCGCGACCGCCCTGCTCGCCAAGCAGACCGCGACCCTGGATCGGATTTCCGGTGGTCGCTTCACCCTCGGTGTGGGGGTCGGGGCACGCGAGGACGACTACCGGGCCGTGGACGTCCAGGTCCGTGGCCGGGGGAGTCACCTGGATGAGCAGATGGCAGCTCTCCGGCGCGTCTGGGAGGGCGAGCCGTACGCCCAGGGCATCGGACCGATCGGCCCCGCCCCGGCCCGCCGGGGCGGACCTGAAGTGCTGTTCGGAGGCTTCGTTCCCGCCACCGTCGAGCGCATCGCTCGCTGGGGCGACGGATTCCTCGGTGCTCATCTCACGCCGGAACAGATGGGGCAGTTCTACCGAGCCGTCGAGGCATCGTGGCAGGCCGCCGGGCGTGCCGGTCGTCCTCGGCTGGTGGCCCAGTCCAACGCCGCCCTCGGCCCCGAATCAGTCGTGGACGAGGCGAAACGTGCCCTCGGTGACTATTACCGCTTCATGGGGGACGGCGCGAAGGAGGTGGTCGACGAGATGCTCACCACACCGGAAGCGATCCGGCAGGCCGTCACCGCGTACGGCGAGATCGGCGCCGACGAGGTCATGCTCTACTGCTGGTCCTCCGACGTGGACCAGATCGACCGTGTCGCCGACACCGTCACCTGACGGGGTCCTTGGCGGTCCAAGCTTGGGGAAGGCCGGGGGGTTGTTTGGGGCTGGGGT
This sequence comes from Streptosporangium sp. NPDC005286, assembly GCF_040607515.1. Lineage (NCBI taxonomy): Bacteria > Bacillati > Actinomycetota > Actinomycetes > Streptosporangiales > Streptosporangiaceae > Streptosporangium > Streptosporangium sp. NPDC005286. Next base: position 30,359 of record NZ_JBEXGU010000052.1, read on the forward strand.
GGGGGCGGGGGCGGTAGACCGGGAATATCGCGGCATGTGCACGCATGTCGGGCTCGACTGCGCCACCCCGGGGGGACCGCTCATGGCCGACGACATTCTTGCCTCAGGAGAGAACTTCGGACAGGGGATGCCGGGGGTTCCGGCGCGGGGGCGCGGGCCCAACACCGGCGCGCCCTTCTCCAGGCGTGACTACCGGCACCCGGCGGCGGGCTGGGGTGCGGCGCTCAGCGTCGGGAAGGTGCTGGCCAGGACGAGGGAGCCGATCGAGGGGACACGGGCGATCTTCCGGATGAACCACGAGAACCACGGTTTCGACTGCCCGGGATGCGCGTGGCCGGACGATAGGAAGGGCCTGCGCCTGGACATCTGCGAGAACGGCATCAAGCACGTCACCTGGGAGATGACCCCCAAGCGCGTCGGGCGCCGGTTCTTCGACGAGCACACCGTCACCGAGCTGTCCGGCTGGAGCGACTTCGCGCTGGAGGACCAGGGCAGGCTGACCGAGCCGATGGTCTACGACCCGGACTCCGACAAGTACCGGCCGATCTCCTGGCCGGACGCGTTCGAGCTGGTCGGCTCGACGCTCAGGAGACTGAGCAGCCCGGACCAGGCGTCGTTCTACACCTCCGGGCGGCTGAGCAACGAGGCCACGTTCCTCTACCAGCTCTGGGCCCGCGAGTTCGGCACCAACAACCTGCCGGACTGCTCGAACATGTGCCACGAGGCGAGCGGCCTGGCGCTGACCGCCTCGCTGGGCACCGGCAAGGGCACCGTCGACCTGGACGACTGGGGCAAGGCCGACACGCTCTTCCTCCTCGGCTCCAACGCGGCCTCCAACGCGCCGCGCATGCTGACCGCGCTGGTCGAGGCGTACCAGCGTGGCGCTCAGATCGTGCACATCAACCCGCTGATCGAGGCGGCGGCCGGAAAGACGATCGTGCCCCACGACCTCCTCTCGATGGGCACCTTCCACGCCACCAGGACCGGCACGCTCAACGTGCAACCGAGGATCGGCGGCGACCTGGCGCTGTTGCGCGGGGTCGCGAAGGCCGTGTTCGAGGAGGCGAAGATCGACCCGAAGGCCATCGACCACGAGTTCATCGACAACCACACACACGGCTTCGAGGACTACCGGCGGGCGTGCGCCGAGGCCGGCTGGCCGCAACTGGAGCGCCAGTCGGGCGTGGCCGAGGCGAGGATCCGCGAGCTCGCCGACGTCTACCTGCGTTCCAGGCGCACCATCATCAGCTGGTGTCTGGGCATCACCCAGCAGGAACACGGTGTCGACACCGTGCGAGAGATCGTCAACCTGCTGCTGCTCCGGGGCTACGTGGGCCGGGAGGGCGCGGGTCCGTGCCCCATTCGCGGGCACAGCAACGTCCAGGGCAACCGCACCTGCGGGGTCGACTCCCAACCGAGCGAGCGGCTGCTCTCCCGGCTGGCCGAGGTGTGCGGCATCGACCCGCCGCGGGCCTGGGGCCTGGACACCGTCGGCACCGTCGAGGCGATGCGCCGCGGCGACGTCAAGGTGTTCGTGAGCATGGGCGGCAACTTCGCGCTGGCCACGCCCGACACCCCGCGCACCTTCCGGGCACTGCGCAACTGCGAGCTGACCGTGCAGGTCAGCACCAAGCTCAACCGCAGCCACCTGGTGCACGGCGAGAAGGCGCTGATCCTGCCCTGCCTCGGCCGTACCGAGAAGGACTGGCAGCGCCGCAGGCTGCAGGGGGTCACGGTCGAGGACTCGATGAGCATGGTGCACCTGTCGATCGGCATGCGGAACCCGGCCTCCCGGCAACTGCTCTCCGAACCGGCGATCATCGCGGGGATGGCGCGGGCGACCCTGCCGGACAGCGCCACGCCCTGGCAGGAGTACGTCGACGACTACGACCGCATCCGCGACACCATGGCCCGGGTCCTCGACGGGTTCGAGGACTTCAACCGCCGGGTTCGGATGCCGCTGGGCTTCCGGATCCACCAGCCGGCCCGCGAACTGGTCTTTCTCACCGGGTCAGGGCGCGCCGAGTTCTCCGCCGCCCCGGTTCCGAACGTCATACCGGAGGCGGGCCGCCTGACGCTGGGCACGGTGCGCTCCCACGACCAGTGGAACACCACCGTCTACTCCGACGACGACCGCTACCGGGGCGTCGAGAACCTGCGCACCCTGGTGCTGATGAACCGCGACGACATGCGGGACCGGGGCCTCGCCGAGGCCGACCTCGTCGACATCACCAGCATCGCCAAGGACGGCAGCAGGCGGAGCGTCTACGGCTACCGGGCCTTCGGCTACGACATTCCGCGCGGCAGCGCGATCGGCTACATGCCCGAGCTGAACGTGCTCTGCGCACTCGTCGACTTCAGCCCCCAGAGCGGGCAGCCGCTGGCCAAACACCTCACCGTCGAGATCACCCCGATGGCGGGACGCGTGGTGGACGAGGCCCGGCGCGAGGCGGAGCGGGAGCGGGTGGCCGGACGGGGCGGCCGCTGAGCGGGCATCGGCGTGGTGGGTTCGGCGCCGCCAGGGAGCGGTCTACGGCATCGCCGCCCATCTGATCTTGGCAACTTCGCTGTCCGGTCCGGTGCTGGTGATCCTCCAGATGTGGGGTGAGCCCGTGCCGGTGGATGATTTTTAGAGCCGTCCGGTTTTCACGGCCCCCAGGAAGGCCGCGAACACGGCGCTCTCGAACAGTCGAGAGCGTTCGTCCAGGGCGCGGATCCAGTCGTGGATCTCGTTGGTGACGCGGATCTCCACTCCTGCATGCCCAGAAGTGTAGAAAATCCTTTACTCCGACTCATCGACGAGGTGATGCCGGATGCGCCGCTCGCCGATCCCACGAGAACGGCGGAGATCAGAGCCAGAGTGCTGAGCGGCGGCCGGCGGCTCCGGCGGAGGTCCACGGCACGCTTCGGAGTGCGGCTCGGGTGGGTGATCGCGGCGGTGGCCACGGCGGCGGTCGTCGTGACGGTGACGGTGTTGCGACGACCACTAGAACGGAAGCTCGACGGGAGGGTGAGGGCGACGTGCGCTTCCCGCCGAACGATCAAACCGGATACTCAGCGGCGGCGTAGGGCGCGGCTGACCAGCCAGGCGATCAGGGTGACGGCCGCCAGTGCGGCGACCAGTGGGGCGGCGCGTTTGAGCAGCGGCAGGCCCGCCACCTCCAGGAGGTTCATGGCCTCCTCGTCAGGGCTGAGCGAGGTGCGTGAGGTGCCCGCCGGATGGCTCTGGCGGGACCCGGACTTCTCGTCGACGACGAGGCCGGGCGGTGTCGGCACCGCGCTGAGATGCCGCCCGGATGCGCCCGCTCCCGCCCCGCTCAGCTCCTCCCAGCCGGCCGGGGTCGCGGGGCCGGGGCCCGAGGCCGCCGAGACCACCGGAACCTCGTCGTCCGGGCCGGGCTGGGAGGGAGCACTCCAGCCGCCCATGCCCGGCGTCTCGGCAGGCGTCTCGGCGGCGGTTTCCACGCCGGGGCTCTCGCCCAGCAGCAGGGAGAGGTTGGCCGCGAACCTGTCGATCAGCTTCTCGCCGACCTCGGACATCACCCCTCGGCCGAACTGGGCCGGGCGGCCGGTCACGTTGAAGGAGGTGTCGACGGTGACCCTGGTGTTCCGCCCCTCGGGGTACAGACGCGCGACGACCGTGGCACCGGCGGTGCCCGAGCCCCTGGCCTCCTTGCCGGAGGCCTTGATGGTCATGGAGTGGGTGTCCTCGTCCACCTTCTCGAAGGAGGCCCGGCCCCGGTAGGTCACCGTGATCGGCCCGACCTTGACCTTCATCCTGCCGGTGAAGGAGTCCTCTTCGACCTGGTCCACGGTGGCACCGGGCAGGCAGGGGCCGACCCGCTCGACGTCGAGCAGCACCGGCCACGCCTGCTCGACCGGCACGGGAACCGTGAACTCGTGCTCGAACCGCATCGCCATCGATCCGCTCCTTGTCGGTCGGTCGCTGTTGCGACATTACGACTACACGGGGGCGTATTACCAGTATGCCGCCACGGGGCCGGTTGACCGCCACACGTCGGTACGTGTCGGTCGGCGTCCATTCCTCCCTGCCCCTCCGGGCGGGGATGATGCCTCCGCCCTCCCACGAGGTGCTCCGGCCCGAGGGACGGGGCGGCGCTCTCGGGCTCCAGTGTGAGGGGGGCTCATCTGCCGCCCTCCCCGCCGTTCATGGCGAGGACACTCGCAGGCCCGTCGGGGGGTGAGAGCCCGCCGGGTTCTCACCCCGTCACGGCGGGACTCAGCCGCTCGCGGCCCTGACCGCCCTGCGGGTCAGCACCCGGGCCAGATGCCGGCGGTAGTCGGGTCCGGCGTGCAGGTCCGCGGGGGGCGAGGTGCCGTCGTCGGCCTCGGCGCACGCCTCCCCGACGGGGTCGGTGCCGGTGGAGCCCACGGGCGCGAGATCCACCCCGCGCAGCGCCGTCTCCACCGCACTCGCCCGCACCGGGGTGGGGCCCATGTTGGTCAGCGCGATCCTGGCCTCCTCGACGGCCCCGCCACTCCGCCGTACGGCCGCCGCGACGCCGACGATCGCCCACGCCTGCGCCGTCCGGTGGAACTTCTCGTAGTGGAAACCCCACCCGGGGCCGAGTACCGGCACCCGGGCGCCGATCAGCACCTCATCGGGTTCGAGCGCGGGCTCCAGGTAGTCGACGAAGAAGTCCGCGGCGGGGATCTCCCGCTCGCCGTCGACGGAGCGGGCGACGAAGACGCAGTCGAGCGCCAGGGCCACGGCCGGCAGATCCCCCGCCGGATCGGCGTGGGCCATGGAACCGCCGAACGTGCCACGGTGCCGTACCGCGGGGTCGGCCACCGTGGCCGTGGCCAGCGCGAGCAGCGGGACGCGCTCCCTGATCACCCCGGAGCGCAGCACCTCGTCGTGGGTGGTGAGCGCGCCGATGAACACGTGGTCGCCACGGTCGGAGATGCCGCGCAGGCCGGGCAGGCGCCCGAGGTCCACCAGCGCCGACGGGTAGGCCAGCCGCAGCCGCAGCAGCGGTAGCAGCGACTGGCCGCCGGCCAGTACCTTGACGTCGTCGCCGGAGGCCGCGGCCTCACCGAGCACCTGGCACGCCTCCTCCACCGAGGAGGGCCTGACGTAGTCGAACGACGCGGGGATCATCGGTCTCCTCCCTCGGCGGCCGGTCCCGGCCGACGTGTGGCGTCCGCCTCGGTGACGATCCGCCAGATCCGCTCCGGGGTGCAGGGCATCCGCACGTCGTTCACCCCGTACGGGCGCAGCGCGTCGACGATCGCGTTGACCACGGCGGGGGTGGAGGCGATGGTCCCGGCCTCGCCGACGCCCTTGACGCCCAGCGGGTTGGTCGTCGCCGGGGTCTCGGTGCGGTCGGTGACGAAGTCGGGCAGGTCGGCCGCCGAAGGGATGAGGTAGTCGGCCATCGTGGTGGTGAGCAGGTTGCCCTCGGTGTCGTAGACCGCCTCCTCGAACAGGGCCTGGGCGATGCCCTGGGCGATGCCGCCGTGCACCTGGCCCTCGACGATCAGCGGGTTCACCACCGAGCCCACGTCGTCGACCGCCACGTAGGTCCGGATCTTCGAGGCGCCGGTCTCGGTGTCCACCTCGATCGCGCACAGGTGGGTGCCGTGCGGGAAGGAGAAGTTGTCCGGGTCGAAGGTCGCGTCGGCGTCCAGCGCGGGTTCGAAGCCGTCGGGCAGGTCGTGCGCGGCGAAGGTGGCCAGCGCCAGTTCCTGGATGGTCCTGCCCGCCTCGGTGCCCCGGACCTTGAACGTGCCGTCGGCGAACTCGATGTCGTCGGCGGAGGCCTCAAGCAGGTGCGCGGTGAGCTGTTTGGCACGGTCCTTCACCTTCTCGCAGGCGGCCAGCACGGCGACGCCGCCCACCACCAGGGAGCGGGAGCCGTAGGTGTCCATGCCCCTGTGCGAGACGGACGTGTCGCCGTGCAGCACGGAGACGTCCTCGAACGGCACGCCCAGCGCGTCGGCGACGATCTGGCTCCAGGCCGTCTCGTGTCCCTGGCCGTGCGGCGAGGAGCCGGTGACGACCTCGACCTTGCCGGTGGGCAGCATCCTGACCGAGGCGTGCTCCCAGCCGCCCGCGCCGTAGCTGAGGCTGCCGAGCACCCGCGAGGGCGCCAGCCCGCACATCTCGGTGAACGTCGAGACACCGATGCCGAGCTGGACCGGGTCGCGCCGGTCGCGCCGGTCCGCCTGCTCGGCCCTGAGCTTGTCGTAGCCGAGCAGGGCCAGGGCCCGCTCGGTCGCCGCCTCGTAGTTGCCCGAGTCGTAGGTCAGCCCGCAGATCGTGGTGTACGGGAACTCCGCGTGGGTGATCCAGTTGCGGCGCCGCAGCTCGACGGGGTCCATGCCCAGCTCGTGGGCGAGCTCGTCCATGGCGCGTTCGATCGCGAACGTCGCCTCGGGGCGGCCCGCGCCCCGGTAGGCGTCGGTCGGCATCTTGGTGGTGAAGACGCCGGTGCACTTGAAGTCGTAGGCGTCCATCTTGTAGATGCCGTTGTACATGAACGCGCCGAGCAGTGGCACGCCCGGCGTGACCAGCATCAGGTAGGCGCCCATGTCGGCGAGCAGGTCCACCTTGACGCCCCGCACCCGCCCGTCCCGGTCGGCGGCGACGGAGATCCGCTGGAGCTGGTCGCGGCCGTGGTGCACCGTCAGGTTGCCCTCGGAGCGGGACTCGGTCCACTTCACCGGCCTGCCCAGCCTGCGGGTCAGCAGCAGCGCGAGCACCTCCTCGGCGGTGACCTGGAGCTTGGAACCGAAGCCGCCGCCCACGTCGGGGGCGATCACCCGCAGCTTGTGCTCGGGGATGCCCGTCGTCAGCGCGAGCATGACGCGCAGGATGTGCGGGATCTGGGTGGACGAGTAGAGCGTGAAGGTGTCGCCGTCGGTGGTGGCCACGACCGCGCGAGGCTCCATGGCGGTCGGGATGAGCCGCTGCTGCACGTAGGTGCGCTCGATCACCACGGGGGCGTCGCGGAACGCCTCCTCGATGTCGCCCCCGGCGAACTTCCAGGTGAACGCCTGGTTTCCGGCCTCGTGGACCTTGGGGCTCCCCTCGGCGAGCGCCTCGGTCATGTCGAGCACCGCGTCCAGCGGCTCGTAGTCGATCTCGATCGCCTCCAGGGCGTCGGCCGCCCGGTAGCGGTCGGTGGCGACCACGCAGGCCACCGCCTCGCCGACGTAGCGGACCTCGTCCACCGCCATGGGCGGGTGGTCGGGGATGACGATGTCCTCGCTGACCGGCCAGGCGCAGGGCAGGCTGCCCTGCTCGCCGGCGAAGTCGCGCCCGCTGTAGACGGCGACCACGCCCGGCTGGCCGCTCGCGGCCGAGGTGTCGACGCGGGTGATCCTGGCGTGGGCCATCGGGCTGCGCAGGAAGGCCACGTACATCATGCCGGGGAGCTGGATGTTGTCGGTCCAGGTGGTCCTGCCGGTGACCAGCCGGGCGTCCTCCTTGCGCCTGCGCGCCCTGCCGACCTCGTGGGCGGCGGACGGGTCGTTCAGCCGGTCGCTCTCGATGAGCTGCTCGGTCATGGCGCCGGCACCTCCTGCCCGGATGTGCTCCGCCGGGACATCTCCGCCGCGCCGCGCCGCACCGCCCTGACGATGTTGCAGTACCCCGTGCAGCGGCACAGGTTGCCCTCCAACCCCTCGCGGACCGCCTCCTCCGACGGGTCGGGGTCGTCCCTGAGCAGGTCGATCGCCGCCATGATCATGCCGGGGGTGCAGTACCCGCACTGCAGGGCGTGCTCTTCGTGAAAGGCCTGCTGCATGGGATGCCACTCGCCTCCCTGGGCCAGGCCCTCAACCGTGACGACATCGCTCCCGTCGGCCTGCACGGCAAGCACGGAACAACTCTTCGCGCTCCTGCCGTCGAGCATCACGGTGCAGGCGCCGCAGTTGCCGGTGTCGCAGCCGATGGGCGTGCCGGTCTTGCCCAGCCGATCTCGTAGCAGATGCACGAGGAGAAGGCGCGGCTCGACCTCCTCCTCGTATGCGATTCCATCGACGTTGACGGTGATTCGGGGCATACGTCCTCCAAAAGCAACCACAGGGGCATAGGAGAAGTGAGAACCGATAAATGAGAACTTACGCCCCAGTTCTCCCCGGTCAACCCTTTGGTCTCAGGCCAACGGAAGTTCCTCGGGGTCGCGGTCGCCGAGAATACGGCGGTCCGTTTCGTCGATTCCGAGGTCGTTGATGCTCGCCTCGCGGCGCCGCATCAGCCCGTCGTCGGCGAACTCCCACAGCTCGTTTCCGTAGCTGCGCCACCACTGGCCGTCCGCGTCGTGCCACTCGTACTGGAACCGCACGGCGATGCGGTTGCCACCGAACGTCCACAGCTCCTTGCGGAGCCGGTAGTCCTGCTCCCTGGCCCACTTGCGGCTCAGGAACTCCCTGATCTCCGCGCGCCCGGTGAGGAACTCGTCCCGGTTGCGCCAGCGGGAGTCGGGCGTGTAGGCGAGCGAGACCCGCTCGGGGTCGCGCGTGTTCCACGCGTCCTCGGCGGCCTGGACCTTGGCCCTGGCCGTCTCCTCGGTGAACATCACACTTCCTCCATGGGTTCCGCGGCCTCCTCGACCGCGTCGATCAGCGGGTCGTCGGGTCCGGCGACGTACGTCAACCGATCATCGTCCAGGTCGGACGGCGCGGGCGTGACGAACACGCCGCCCGGTCCACGATGATCCCGATGACCCCGTCAAGGGTTTCCCCGCGCCCCGTTCGCGGCGCGGGCGGCGTGCGCCGGCGGGTTGTGGCGGGAGTACTCCCCGAGCCGCCAGCGGAGCGGGCTGGCTCCCCGGACCCGGACGATCCGGTCCACCTCGAACCCGACCAGCCGCTGTGCCCCCGGCACGTCGCCCGGCTCCCAGTCGACGCGGGCCCGCCCGGTCAGGTGCAGCGCGTCGCCGTTCTCCCAGTCGAGGAAGAGCAGGCCGCAGTGTTCGTCCAGTTCCAGGTTGCCGAGCGTCATGTACATCAGGTTGCCGGCGTAGTCCGGCCAGACCAGCCGTCGCTCGTCCAGCACCCGGACGAACCCCGGGTTGCCGCCCCGGTGCGACAGATCCGCGCCCAGGCCGGGGGCCGAGGTGGCGACGAAGAACGTGTCGGCGCCCTCGATCCACGCCCGGTCGCCGTCGCCGAAAACCGTCGCCGAGGAGGAGCCGGTGGCCGGCCCGGTGACCTCCGCGACGATGTCCCGTGTCTGGATGTACTTGGGACAGTTGGCGTACGCCTGCTCGGTGTGGACGACCAGTCGCCCGCCGTCCCGCCGGACCGTGCCGTTGACCCGCATCCTGCGCCTGGTCAGGGGCTCGATCGCGAGCATCCCGATCTCGCCCCCGTCCAGTCCGGCCAGCGGATCGTGCTCACCCGGCAGCGTGTCGATCACCACGGTCCGTTCGTCCGCGGCCCTGGCGAACCCCTCGGGCCCGGTCAGGACCGTCGCCCACGGGAGCCCGTCCCGCCCCGCGGCTCCGATCAGCAGCATCCGCTGCCGCCTGAGGAACTCGGCCGCCACCGCCGGGATCTCCGGCCGGGTCCTGGCCGAGCCCAGTGCCACCGCGCGGACCCCGGTCCTGCGCTGTACCGCGATTTCTCCCCCGTGCTCCATGGTCGTCTAGAAGAAGCCGCAGGTGGGGGCGCCGGTGGTCGGCGCGGGTCGCTCATCGGCGCCGCTGGGCGCGAAGATCTCCAGCCGGATGCCGTCCGGGTCCTCGAAGAACACGCCCCCCGAGGACGCCCCCTCGCCGTGCGGGACCACGCCGTCGTGGTGGAGCGTGGCCCCGAGTCCCCGGATCACGGTCTCGGCTCGGCGGACCGCCTCGATGTCCGGCACCTGGAAGGACAGGTGGTGCAGGCCCGGCAGCCCGGTGGCGAAGCTGCCCTCGCTCTGCTGCCAGAGGGTGAGCACCAGCTTCCCGTCGAGACCGAGGAAGGCGTAGCGCCGGTCCGGCTGGTCCGACTCGCCGAAGATCTCGAAGCCGAAGACCTTCAGGTAGAAGTCCTTGGACCTGTCGAGGTCGGAGACGTTGAGGCCGACGTGGTCGGTCTGGAAGGTCATTTGATCTCTCCTCCACGTTTTCTAACGGCTCGATCCGTTAGCTCTACTGCCCGCAATCTAACGCAAAATCAGCATTTGTCACGTTAGAAAAATATGGCGTAAATCACTCTTGGTGCGCGGGGTGGGTCCGGATGAGGAGAGCAGCCGGGGGGGAGAGCCCGCCGAATGGACGCGCGACAGGTGGGAGCGGGTAACCACTGGAGGCGACGTCACCTTGGTGTGCGGTCAGGAAAGCGCGACGTTGCCAGGCGTACGGGCAGACGCCACCGGATGCGGCGACATGAGAGGTGGGCCGCCTGGCGCCGGGGTGGGTCAGCCGTTCCGGTGCTGGCGGTAATGGCGGGCGGCTCGGGCCCGGTTGCCGCAGCCGAGCGAGCACCACTCCTGCCGGGCGTGCTCCTTGATGAAATAGAGCACGCAGCGGGGGGCGGGGCAGACGCGGATCTGCTCGCGCCGGGGGCCGGCCAGCAGCTCGATCGCCGACGTCGCGAGGGTGGCCCGGATCCGTTCGGACTCCGTGGCCCCGACGCCCGGGACCGTCCGCGCCCGGGGCGCCTCTCCGGCGGGCCACTCCAGCCGCGGGGCCGAAGGCACGGCCAGTGCCGCGGCGTTGACCAGGTCGAGCGACTCGGCGAAGTCCGGGAGCCGGTGCGCGTCCGCGTCGCTCGCGGCGCCCGGCGCCACGGCCCTGGCGAAGAGCGCCCGTACGGCCTGCCGCAGTTCGACCACTTCGCTCCGCAGTTCCTCAGAGGCGGTGAAATCCGGGGCGATCCCCAGTTCGGCGGCGTGCGCCCGGCCCCACGCGGTCATGCCCTGCACGTCGGAGAGCAGGTCCGTCAGACCGGTCCGCGTCGCGCGAACGGTGCTGACGAACTCCAGGGCTGACATGCTCCGAGCCTAATGCCCGATATGACCTGTTGCTCTGACGTCCGGGCAGCCCCGATCTCCCTAGCTCCGGGTGACCTTGGCCAGGATGGCTACCAGGCCCGCCAAGCCCAGGCCGCTCACCAGGACCGTGAGCATGACCAGCGGCTGGACGGCTGGTCTGCTGATGAAGACGACCCCGATCGCGATGAACAGCATGCCGCTGAGCAGGGCCATCCAGTCGGTGCGGTGTACGCCCCGGGACACGGGCCGCTGTTCGGGCCGGTCGTGCTCAGGCAGCACGGCGCACCTCCACATCCCCGATGCCGGCCTTGATGTTCAGCACGATGGTCGCCACGTCGCCCTTGGGGGGCACCTCGGGCTCCAGGATTCTGTCGTGCCGGATGTCGGCACCCCCCTCCACCGTGTGGTCGATTTTGACATCGCCGAACCTGGTATGGCCCCGCACCTCGACCCTGGCGGTCGCCGGCAGGATCACGCTGATCTCACCGACCGAGAGCGAGACGTCCACGGCGGTCCGCGAACCCGGCGGCAGGGCCACCTCGCTCAGGTCCAGCACCCCGTCGCCCACCCCCACCGAGTAGCTGCGGGCCATCTCGGACAGGCTGGTGGGCTGCCAGTGATAGCTGCCGAACTTCTTCGGCATGCCGCCCAGCATGGGTCCCGCGACCAGGGCGATCGACAGGATGGTGCCGGTCGCGACCAGCCCGGCTCCCCGGCCGAACCAGGCGGCGGCCAGCAGGCCGGCGCCGATGACGACGAGTGCCGCGCCGCCCGCGACCGTCATGTTGACCGGTCCTGAAGCGGACTGGATCGCCACGATGATCCCTCCAACGATCATGGCCAGGAAGATGGTGACGCCCCCGACGAACGATCTGGGCCGCCGCGGCCTGGGCGGCGCTGTCACCGTCGCGCCGTACCCGGACGGCGGGTAAGGGGCGTAGGGGGAGTACGGTTGCTGCCGCTTCCGGGGGTCCAGCGGCTGGTAGGGGCCGTACGGCGAGAAAGGCGCACCGGAGGAGTCGAACGACGGCCTGGCGGGGTGGTACGGCTCCGGTGGGACGTCTCCGCGGGGCGGGGCGGGACGGGGAGGTGCACCCGGAGCAGGCCCGGCGAAGGTCTCGGCGACGGGGTCGGGGACGGGGTCGGGTATGGAGGGCCTGTCCGGGGCGGGCTCGGTGCGGGTCTCCGAGACGGGGGCCGGGGGCGGCCGCTCCGCCGTGGACGCCGGTCCGGCCTCCGTCTCAGTCTCCGTCTCAGTCCCCGTCTCGACCCTCGTCTCAGCTCCCGAGGCGGGCGCGTACCGCTCCGTGACCGTCTCGCCGCCCGGGCGGGCGGCGTACGCCGCGGGGCCCGAGGCCGGCGGCGCGGCGGTGCGGGCGGCCGGATCCTGCTCCCCGACGGGACGCCGGCCGTCGGCGCCGCCCGGCCCGTAGGCGAACGGGTTCGGCCACTGATCGGCCGGGTACGGCGCCCGGCGCCCGCGCAGCCGGTCGGGCAGTGACCTGGCGGCGGCCAGCAGGTCCACCCCGCGGGAGTGGGCGGTGAGCAGGGCGATGGCGAACACCGTGCCGACCACGACCGTGGCGGTGCCGACGCCGTCCGAAGAGATGTTGACGATGAGCCCGAGGGCGAACAGGCCTGCCAGCAGGGTCAGGACCGTCTCGCTGTCGAAGTCGCGCCGGCTCCACTGCTCCACGTAGCCGGGGCCGCCGTTGGCCTCACGCATCAGCAGGAACGCCGCGACGTAGAGCATGATGCCGATCCCCGAGCCGAGCACGAGCACCGCGAAACCCACCCGCAACAGCACTGGGTCAACCCCGGCGTACCGCCCCAGGCCCGCGCAGACGCCGGTCAGCATGCGGCCCTCGTCGCTGCGCCGCAGACCGCGATCCTCTGTGGGGAAGCCGGGCCGCGAGCCGGACGTGGCGCTCGCCGGATCGGTATCGTTCATGTACTTATCGTGGCCTTTCCTCGGCCCGTGCCGCATCCGGGACACCCCTGAGTCGTCCCGGAGGGGAAACGCCTCTCTCAGGGTCGCTTCAGGGGAACGCCTGATGCGCTGGCATGGTGGTTCGTGTGACGATGCTGACGATATGGCTGACCGAACGACAATTCATGACACGGCGCCCGTGACCTCCGAAGACGCGCCTCTCCCTCGGCTGATGAGGCCGGTGGAGGGGCGGCTGGTGGCCGGGGTGGCCCAGGGGGCCGCCGCCCAGCTCCGGCTCGACCCGGTCGTGCTGCGGCTGGCCTTCGTGCTGCTCACCGTCCTGGACGGGTTCGGAGCCGTGGCGTACGCCGCCCTGTGGATGTTCACCCCGCGCGAGCCGTACGAGGGCAGGGAACCCGCCAGGGACTGGAGCCAGCTCGCCGCGTACACCGCGATCGGGCTGGCGCTGCTGGCCCTGGGCTGGCTCACCGGAACCTCGGGGGGCGGGATCGGGGCCTGGCCGATCGCGGTGGGCGGCATCGGCTCGCTGATCCTGTGGCAGCAGGCGGATCCGGACCGGCGGCAGCGCTGGATGACCACCACCGTCGGACAGGTCCGCCAGAACCGGGTCCGCACCGTCGCCGGGCTGGTGCTCGTCATGGTCGGCGCGATCGGTTTCCTGGTGGCCAACGACGAGCTGGTCGAGGCCCGTTCCGGCATCATGTTCACGCTGGTGGTCGTGGGCGGTGTCGCGCTGATCGCGGCCCCCTGGCTGGCGGCCCTGTGGAAGGAGTTGCAGCGCGAGCGCCGCGAGCGCATCCGGCAGGAGGAGCGCGCCGAGGTGGCCGCCCACGTCCACGACTCGGTGCTGCACACGCTGACCCTCATCCAGCGCAACGCCTCCGATTCGCGCGAGGTGATGAGGCTCGCCCGCTCCCAGGAGCGGGAACTGCGCAACTGGCTCTACCAGCCCCAGCAGGACGCCGACGCGTCGGTGGCCGCGGCCGTGCGGCGGGTGGCGGCCGAGGAGGAGGACGCGCACGGGGTGCCGATCGAGGTCGTCTGCGTGGGCGACTGCCCGCTGACCCCCGAGCTGTCCGCGATGGTGCAGGCCGCGAGGCAGGCCATGGTCAACGCCGCGAAATACTCGGGGTCCGAGGTCATCTCCGTCTACGCCGAGGCCGAGCCGGAGGAGATCACCATCTTCGTCAGGGATCGAGGGGTCGGGTTCGACATGGAGGACGTGCCCGAGGATCGTATGGGTATCCGCCAGTCGATCGTCGGCAGGATGGAGCGCCACGGGGGCAGCGCCCGGGTGCGGACCGAGCCCGGCGAGGGTACGGAAGTGATGTTGACCATGAAGCTGGAGAAGGTGTGAGCAGCGAGCGAGCCACGACAGAGCGAGCCCTCGGCCGGGCCGCGCGGTGTGACGGCGGACGGACGCGACCGGCGGGAGGGGCCCGATGAGCGCGGTGAAGGTCCTGATCGTCGACGACCACCGGTTGTTCCGCTCCGGCGTCCGGGCCGAGCTGGGCGACTCCATCGAGGTGCTCGGGGAGGCCGAGGACGTGGAGTCCGCGGTCAGGGCGATCGCCGAACTGGGGCCCGACGTGGTCCTCCTCGACGTGCACATGCCCGGTGGCGGTGGCCAGGAGGTGCTGCGCCGGGTCCTCGGCGCGGGCTCCACGGTCCGCTTCCTCGCCCTGTCGGTCTCCGACGCCGCCGAGGACGTCATCGGTGTGATCCGGGGCGGTGCCCGGGGCTATGTGACCAAGAACATCAGCGGGCGCGAGCTCACCGACGCCATCCGCAGGGTGGCCGACGGGGACGCGGTCTTCTCCCCGAGGCTGGCCGGGTTCGTGCTGGACGCGTTCGCCTCCAGTGAGGCCCCGCCGATCGACCCCGAGCTCGACTCGCTGACCCAGCGCGAGCGCGAGGTGCTGCGGTTGATCGCCAGGGGGTACGCCTACAAGGAGATCGCCAAGGAGCTGTTCATCTCGGTGAAGACCGTGGAGACCCATGTCTCGTCGGTGCTGCGCAAGCTCCAGCTCTCCAACCGTCACGAGCTCTCCCGCTGGGCCACGGCGCGGCGCCTGGTCTGACCGGCCGGCCGGTGAACCGGCCACTCCTGTACGAGCAGTGACTTATGTGCGACTCTGCGAAGTATGGGACGCGACGTACCTGCGATGGTGTTCAGTCGCGAGGACCGGCGGCGCTACCGGGACAAGGTCCGCCGGTGCCTTGACGTCTTCGCGCAGATGCTCCACGAGTCCAGGTTCGAGTTCGACCGGCCCAGGGCCGGGCTGGAGATCGAGCTCAACCTCGTGGACGACCGGGGCGAGGTCGCCATGAAGAACGCCGAGGTGCTGGCGGCCATCGCCCAGCCCGACTGGGCCACCGAGCTCGGCCAGTTCAACGTGGAGATCAACGTCCTGCCCGAGTCCCTGGAGCAGGAGGGCGCGGTCCGGCTGGAGAAGGTGATCAGGGACCGCCTCAACCACGCCGAGGCGCGGGCCCGTACCGTCGGCGGGCACATGATGATGGTCGGCATCCTGCCCACGCTGCGGGAGAGCGACGTCCACGAGGGCACCCTGTCGGCCAACCCCCGCTACAAACTGCTCAACGAGCAGATCTTCGCGGCCAGGGGCGAGGACATGCACCTGTCGATCGAGGGGGAGGATCTCCTCGAGACCTACGCCGACAGCATCACCCCCGAGGCCGCCTGCACGAGCCTCCAGCTCCATCTCCAGGTCAGCCCGGAGACGTTCGCCGCCAACTGGAACGCCGCCCAGGCCATCGCGGGCCCGCAGGTGGCGATGGCGGCCAACTCGCCGTTCCTGTTCGGCCGCAGGCTCTGGCAGGAGACCAGGATCCCGCTGTTCGAGCAGGCCACCGACACCCGCCCGGTGGAGCTGAAGGTCCAGGGGGTGCGGCCCAGGGTGTGGTTCGGCGAACGGTGGATCACCTCGGTCTTCGATCTCTTCGAGGAGAACACCCGCTACTTCCCCGCGCTGCTGCCCCTGTGCGACGAGGCCGACCCGCGCGAGGAGCTGACGCGCGGGATCACCCCCCAGCTCGGCGAGCTGACCCTGCACAACGGCACCGTCTACCGGTGGAACCGGCCGGTCTACGCGGTGGTGGACGGCATCCCGCACCTGCGGGTGGAGAACCGGGTGCTGCCCGCGGGCCCCTCGGTGGCCGACATCGTCGCCAACGCGGTGTTCTACTACGGGCTCATGGGCGTCCTGCCCTACGCCGAACGCCCGGTGTGGACGCGCATGTCGTTCGCCGCGGCCAGGGACAACCTGCACGCCGCCGCCCGGTACGGCCTGGACGCCAGGCTCTTCTGGCCGGGACTCGGCGAGGTGACCGCCTCGGAGCTGATCCTGCGCCGCCTGCTGCCGCTCGCCCACGAGGGGCTCGATCTGTGGGGCGTGGCCCCCGCCGTCAGGGACCGGCTGCTGGGGATCGTCGAGCGGCGCTGCCTGACGGGCAGGAACGGGGCGAGCTGGCAGATCGACGCGGTGAACGCGCTCGGCGACCTCGAAAGACACGAGGCACTGCGCCGGATGACCCTGCGGTACATGGCGAACATGCACACCAACGAGCCGGTCCACGGCTGGCCGACCCTCTGATCGCACCGCCCCCGAGGGCGTGGCGAGCCTCGGTGAGAAGGCAGGTGGAGCGTTCTCCCCGATCCGTCGAGATGAGTACGCGTGAATCCGCCGAGAGGTTGATGTCCCGACGCCGCGATCCACCTAGTCTGAGGGCCGAGCCATCAGGGGGTGATGACGTGCGGGCAATGGTTGAGGAGATCGGCTGGGCCGTGCGAGGTGCCTGCCGCACCAGCGATCCCGAGCTGTTCTTTCCGCTGACCCAGTCGGCCGAGCAGGAGGCGCGGGCGAAGGCGGTCTGCGAGCGGTGCCCGGTCCTCAAGGAGTGCCGGGCGTACGCGGTCCGGGCGGCCGAGCCCGAGGGGATCTGGGGCGGCCTGACCGTGAAGGAACGCCGCGGCCTGCGCTTCCCGGCCGGCTGGCGCCAGGCCGTCACGGATCCGGCCCCGGTCGCGTAGCCTCGAACCGGATTCGAACGGGATCTCCACGGGCTCGGGCGGAAGGACACCGTCCCAGGGGTCGCGGTCCCCGGCACGCGGGGTGTGGAACCGAGGTCCGAGGGGGCTGAAGGGGTGGAGCGGAGGCCGACGCGGGACACCGGTGCCGGGCTTCCACCGGGGGCGTCGGTGGGAGCGGTGACAGGGGCGGTGGCGGTGCTGGTGGGGGCCAACGTGCTCAACAACCGCCTGGCGCCGAGGCTGGCACCGCTGACCTCGGCCGTGGCCACCGGTGCGCTGCTCGTGCTGGCCCGCCGTGCCGGGATCTCCTGGTCCGAGCTGGGGTTCCACCAGCGCTCGCGGGGCCTGCGGATCGGTGGCGCGCTCGCCGCCGCCGTGGCGGGGGCCTACGCCGCGGGCGTGGCGGTCCCGGCCACCCGTCGCCTTTTCCGCGACGAGCGCGCCCTGTCGCTCTCCCGCGCCCGCGCGCTGGAGGAGGCACTGATCCAGGTGCCGGTCGGCACCGTACTGCTGGAGGAGGTCGGCTTCCGCGGGGTGGTGCACGCCCTCGTCGCCCGCTCCCACGGCCACGGCGCGGCGACCGCCGTCTCCTCGATCCTTTTCGGCCTCTGGCACGTTCTCCCCGCTGTGGACATGACGGCCGCCAACCCCGCCCTGAGCCGTCTGGCCTCCGGGGAGGCCGCCGGCGGCGGCTCCGGCGCGCCCGGATGGCAGGCGACGCGCGTCGCGGCCGGTTCCGTGGTCGCGACGGGCCTCGCCGGGGTGCTCTTCACCGAGCTGCGCAGGCGGGGCGGCCTGGCCGCGCCCGCGATGTTCCACGTCGCGACCAACTCCCTGGGCTACTTGTTCGCCCGCCTGGCCCCGCCGGACCCCGCGTCCCGGGAGGCTCCCGCCCCGAACCGCTGACCCGCTCCTACTTCCTTCGCCTGCCCGGTCTCCACACCGGTTCACGGGTGCGCGAGCCGGGCGACGGCTCGTGGGCGCCGAAGCGGCCGCGGGCGGCGAGTTCGATCGTGACGACCACGGCCACCGCCTCCGCGGCCAGCAGCGCGACCAGCACGACGAGCTGTACCACTCCGGCCTGGAGCGGATTGGCCCCGCCCAGGAGCATCCCCACGAAGGCGCCGGGCAGTGTGACCAGGCCCACGGTTCTCGTCTGGTCCAGCGCGGGCACCAGGGCCTGCGCCGCGGGCGGCCGGCAGATCTCCAGTGCCGCGTCCCGGTCCGAGAAGCCCAGGGAGAGCGCCGCCTCCACCTCGCCCCGCCGGTGGGCGAGCTCGTCCAGGGCCCGCCGTCCCGCGAGTGCCGTGGCCGTCAGGCACCCGCCGAGCAGGATGCCCGCGATCGGGATCAGTGTGATGCCCCGCGGCGGGACGATGCCGCCGCCGAACAGCAGCGCCAGCACCGGCAGGGTCCCGGCCGCGATGGGCACCGCGGCCCACCCGGCGGCGCGGCCCGAGGTGATCCTGCGTCCCGCGGTCAGGCTCGCCACCCCGTACATGATCAGCACGAAGACCGCCACCACGGGCACCCGTTCGACCGCCCACACGATGACGAGCGAGACCGCGACGAGTTGGACGGCGGCGCGCAGGGAGGCCATGAGTATCCCGGGTGCGTGCCCGAGGTGGCCGAACCAGGCGACGGCGGCGGCTCCGACGGCCAGCAGGACGATGACGGCGGCGGTGGCGAACGACAGGTCGATGGTGTTCAAGGGGCGCGGTGTCCTTGTGGCCTCATGCGAGGTCAGGCGGTGGGGACCCGCTGGAAGGACTCGACGTAGCGGCCCTCGCCGAAGCCCGCCTCGACGGCTCGCTGGGAGAAGCGGTCCCGCAGGAAGCTCTCGAAGTCCTCCAGGTGGCCGACCTGGCTGACGTGGGCGCGCAGCGCGGCCAGCTTGCGGTCGAAGGCGTCGGTGATGTCCACGTGGTGGTCGGCTACCGGGCCGCCGTTCAACCAGACCTCGCGGACGGTCCACGCCTCAAGGCCCTCGTCGAGCAGGAGCGAGGGGAAGGTGTAGGGGTTGCGCGCGTCGGGGTAGACGGCGTCGATGGCGCAGCCGCCGACCGCGCGGTGGTCGGGGTGGCTGGGGGCGATGAACCGGTGGTTGCGCTCGGGGCTGTGGGTGATCACCAGATCGGGCTTGACCTGGCGGATGACCCGGGTGATGTCACGCCGCAACTCCAGGCTCTGCACCACCGTCCCGTCGTGGTAGCCGAGGTAGCGCACATCGGTCACGCCGACGGCCTTGGCGGCGTTGGACTGCTCGGCGCGGCGGAGCTCGGCCATGCCGCCGTTGTCCAGCTCGCGGTCGAAGCCACCCGCGTCGCCGTCGGTGACCACGCAGTACGTCACCTCGACGCCCCGGTCGGTGAATCGCGCGATCGAGCCCGCGGCGGCGAAGTCGACGTCGTCGGGATGTGCGGTGACCGCGAGTACGCGGCTGATCTCGCCTTCGGACAGCATGGGAACCCTTCCGTCTTCTCCGCGTACGTTCGATCGTCACAACCGCAGCGGGGTCCGCCCACATTCCTTTACGACCGTTGGACCCGGTTGTCGGCCAGTCGTTCTAACCTAGGGGACGTGTCGATCCCAGCCTCCTCTCTGACCCACCCGTTGCTCGACGGGCTCAACCCTCAGCAGCGCGAGGCCGTCGTGCACCACGGCAGCCCCCTGCTCATCGTCGCGGGCGCGGGTTCCGGCAAGACCCGGGTGCTGACCCACCGCATCGCCTATCTGCTGGGCGAGCGGGGTGTGCAGCCGCAGGAGATCCTGGCGATCACCTTCACCAACAAGGCCGCACGGGAGATGAAGGACCGGGTCGACAAGCTCATCGGCCCGCGTTCGGCGGCGATGTGGGTGATGACCTTCCACAGCGCGTGCGTGCGGATCCTGCGCCGTGAGGCCAAGCGCCTGGGCTTCCCCTCGGGCTTCTCCATCTACGACCAGGCCGACTCGCAACGCCTGATGGCGATGGTCTGCCGCGAGATGGACCTCGATCCCAAGCGTTACCCGCCGAGGTCCTTCTCCGCCCAGGTCAGCAACTTCAAGAACGAGCTGATCGACTACGAGACGGCGGCCGCCCAGGCCTCCACACACCTGGAGCGCAAGCTCGCCGAGGCGTACCGCAACTACCAGCAGAAGCTCACCGAGGCCGGAGCGATGGACTTCGACGACCTCATCATGCTGACGGTGACGCTGTTCCAGATCTTCCCCGACGTGGCCGAGCACTACCGGCTCCGCTGGCGCCACATCATGGTCGACGAGTACCAGGACACCAACCACGCGCAGTACACCCTGATCCGCGAGCTCGCGGGCCGTCCCGAGCTGCGCACCGCCGACGGAGACCTGGTCAGGGAGGGGGGTGTCGCCCCGGCCGAGCTGTGCGTGGTGGGTGACGCCGACCAGTCGATCTATGCCTTCCGCGGCGCGACGATCCGCAACATCCTGGAGTTCGAGCGCGACTACCCGGAGGCCAGGACGATCCTGCTGGAGCAGAACTACCGCTCCACCCAGACGATCCTGTCCGCCGCCAACGCGGTGATCTCGCGCAACGAGAGCCGCAAACCCAAGAACCTCTGGTCCGACCAGGGGGCCGGGGCGAAGATCATCGGCTATGTCGCCGACAACGAGCACGACGAGGCGATGTTCGTCGCCCAGGAGGTCGACAGGCTCACCGACCACGAGGACGTGGTACCCGGCCAGGTCGCCGTGTTCTACCGGACCAACGCCGCCTCCCGGGTGTTCGAGGAGATCTTCATCAGGACCGGCCTGCCGTACAAGGTGGTGGGCGGGGTGCGCTTCTACGAGCGCAAGGAGGTCCGCGACCTGCTGGCCTACCTGCGCTTCCTGTCCAACCCGAACGACGTGGTGTCGCTGCGCCGCATCCTCAACGTGCCCAAGCGCGGCATCGGCGAGCGGGCCGAGGCGATGGTCGAGGCGTTCGCGAGCAGGGAGCGGATCCCCTACTGGGAGGCGCTCCGCCGGGCGGACGACGCGCCGGGCATGGCCACCCGTTCGCTCAAGGCCATCGCCGAGTTCGTCGATCTGATGGACGAGCTGATGGTGAAGGCCGACGACCTGTCGCCCTCACAGCTGGCCCAGGAGGTGCTGGGGAGCACCGGATACCGTCTGGAGCTCACCGCCTCCAACGACCCGCAGGACGAGAGCCGCCTGGAGAACCTGGACGAGATGATCTCGGTCGCCTCCGAGTTCGAGGAGGCCAACCCCGAGGGCACGCTGGTGGAGTTCCTGGAGCAGATCTCCCTGGTCGCCGATGCCGACCAGATCCCGGCGGCCGACGGGGGCCAGGGCGTGGTGACGCTGATGACGCTGCACACCGCCAAGGGACTTGAGTTCCCCGTGGTGTTCCTCACCGGAATGGAGGACGGGGTCTTCCCGCACATGCGCTCGCTCGGCGAGCCGAAGGAGCTGGAGGAGGAGCGCCGCCTGGCCTACGTCGGCATCACCCGCGCCGAGCAGCGCCTCTATGTCTCCCGGGCCGCCGTCCGCAGTTCCTGGGGTTCGCCCGCGTTCAACCCGGCCTCCCGGTTCGTCGCGGAGATCCCGGCCGATCTGGTCGAGTGGCGCGGCAACCCGGAGAAGAGCGCCTGGAGCGCCGCCACCCGCCGCGACTCCCGCCCCGCCCCGGTCAGGAAGTCCGAGGGCAGGCAGATCCCCAACCTGGCCCCCGGCGACCGGGTCACCCACGACAAGTTCGGCCTGGGCACCGTGGTGTCCGTGGACGGCGTCGCCGAGAAGACCAAGGCCAAGATCGACTTCGGTGGCGGAGTGGGGGAGAAGGTCCTGCTGCTGGCGTACGCGAAACAACTGGAGAAACTCTGAGATCTCCGGAGCGTCCGGTGGCCCCCTGCCGCCGGTTCCGGACTCGGGGGAAGGGGAAGGGCACGGCGGCCGCCGCTCGCCGTGCCCTTCCCGCGCTCCGATTCCCGGATCAGTTCGTGAGGAGTTCCCTGATGGGGTCCTCGGGCTGGTCGGCGCCGACGGTGAGCTCGTCGAAGTCGGCCACCTGGTCGGCGGGCGGTGCCTTGACGGTGACCTTGGTGCCCCAGCCGGTGTAGCGGGTGTCGTTGACGTAGGTCAGCTCGGTGCTGTTGAGGCCCCGGGTGGACTCGGTGTACGACGACACGATCCGGCGGACCAGCTGGTCGGAGCCGATGTAGATCTTCCAGGTCACCGGGAGGGTGGCGGACCTGCCGGTGGGCTTCGTGCCCAGCATCGCGCGTACCGAGGGGGAGACCTTGAAGAGCTCGCCCAGCGTGATCGTGCCCGAGTGGACGGTGGTCCGGGTGCCGTCCCAGGTCCCGCCGGGGCGCCTGGCGCCGGTGTGGGCCAGGGTCGCCTTCAGCGTTCCCGGCTCGACGGTGCTGATGATCTGCTGGACGGGGCTGACCAGGACCAGCCCTCCGCCGGGGACGCGCAGCCACTTCTTGCCCTCGGGCATGGAGTCGGCGAAGAAACCGCCCGAGGTGTAGGAGACGTTCTTCAGCGAGATCGTCCGCGATGGGGTGAACAGGCCCTTGAACTCGCCGTCCTGGGTGGGCAGGTTGAACTTGGTGGTCAGATCCGAGGCGACCAGACCCGACTTGCCGAACTCCAGCACGCCGTTACGCCTGGTGAAGATCGTCCGCTGCTTCTTGCCCGCACCGACGATCTTCGTGTTCTCGGTGAGCTTCACGCCCCTGTGGGTTCTGAACTGGCGCTTCAGCGCCGAGACCGGGTCGGACTTCGCGGCCTGGGCGGTCTTCGTGGTCTGAGCGGTCTGGGCGCTCGCCGGGGCGACGGTCACCAGCGTGGGAACCATCAGGGCCGCCACGGTGGCGCCGGTCAGGGCGGCGATCGTTCGCCTCATTGGGGTCCTTCCGTATGTGTCCTCGCGTCGTCGCGGAGGGGGAAGAAGATTCTTCCCTATATGCCGAAATATTGGATCAAGAATCACCGGGCCCCGCACGGCTGAGGGAAACCGGCGCCCGGTGGGCGAAGCGCGGCCGTGCCCGGCAGGTTGCACCTGCCCGGGCCCGCGGGGCCGGGGGGGGGGGGGTGAGGGGGGGAAGAAAAAAATAAAGTAAAAAAAAC
>NZ_JBEXGU010000053.1:0-53099 GCF_040607515.1 Streptosporangium sp. NPDC005286
CTGGAGCGGCGGTTGTCGGCCGAGGGCGTGATGCGCTGGCAGTTGGCCGGTGCGGACTTCGCCGCGCATTCGCCGCAGGTCGAGCGGTTCCGTGATGATCTGCTATCGGATCTGGCGGAGGTGGCGCCGCGTGCGGCGCGGGTGCCGATGCTGTCGACCGCGACCGGGCGGTGGCTGGAGGGCACGGAGCTGGATGCCGGCTACTGGTATGAGAACGTGCGGCGCACGGTGGAGTTCGCGCCGGCCATCGAGCGGTTGCTGGAGGAGCGGTATCGGGCGTTCGTCGAGGTCGGCCCGCATCCGCTGCTGACGTTGGGGATCGAGCAGGCGGTGGACGAGGCGGGGGTCACCGCGGTGGTGGCCGGGACCTTGCGCCGCGACGAGGGTGGCATGGACAGGGTGGTGCTTTCGGCGGCCGAGCTGTTCGTCCGCGGGGTCGCGGTGGACGCTGCGCCAAGCGCGCCACAGAGCCCGCCGGACGTCATCGCGCGCCTGCACCGGCAGTCGGTCGACGCTGGTTTGCTGGACCAGGCGGACGCATTGCTGCGCGGGGTGGCCGAAGTGCGCGAGAAGTCGGCCGAGCCGCCGGCCCTCCGTCTGACACCGTTGAGGGACAGTGGAACCGGGCGTCAGTTGGTCTGTGTCGCGCCCATCGTTCCCACCACCGGCGAGCATGTCTACCATGGCCTGGCCACCGCTCTTGGCGGCCAGTGGGATGTCAGCGTGGTCACGCCTGGCGGGTTCACCGCCGGCGAGCTGTTGCCCAGCTCACGGACCGTGTTGATCGAGCAACTGGCGACCGCGGTCGTGGACCGCACCGTGGCGGGTCCGCTTGTCCTGCTCGGGACATCTTCGGGCGGGCTGCTCGCCCACGAGGTCGCCGCCTGGCTTGACGATCGCGGCCTTGCCGTCGACGCGGTTGTCCTGCTGGATGCCCATTTGCTCGACTCGAAAGCCACTGAGGTGTTGCGGCCCAGGCTGTGGCCGGCGTTGCATGCCCGGGAATCGGTGGTCGACGGGCTCGACTGGATCCGGTTGTCGGCCACCTCCTGGTATTTGGACCTGTTGTCGTCGTGGCGTCCTCGGCCGACGCGAGTGCCCTCGCTGCTGGTGCGCGCGTCTGCGCCGCTGGGCACCGTGCACGACGACACTTGGCGATCGACGCTGCCCGGGATGACCGACGTCATCGACGGCCCCGGCCACCATCTGTCGATGCTCGAGCAGCACATTGTGGAGACCGGTGGCCGCGTGGCGGACTGGCTCGAACGCATGGTGTTGAACAAAAGGCAGTGAGAGGTAGGTAGACATGTACTACGAGCACCTGAGCGAGTCCGTGTGGATCGCCTATGACGGAACCACTCGCAACGCGACGTACGTGCGGGGTGACATGAGCGGGGGTATGCTCGTCGGCACTCTCGACAGCGCGGACGCCACGAGACAGTTGCTCAGTTACGGCGATGGCGCGGCGAAGGTGGTGGTGCTCACCGACACCGACTCCGGGCAGCACATCCCGGACTACGCCACGACACTCACCTCGGTGGAGACGGCGACGGCACTCGCCAGGTGCCCTCTGCTCGACGCCGCCGAGGTGGAGCGGGGTTCTCCACTCGATGCCTATCTCGGGAGATCCCAGCGCACACACGGAATCGCGGCTCGGCGATTAACACCTGATCAAACCTTCAGCGGTGCGGCCGACCTCAAACTCGGCCACACACTTGTCGAGGTTCAGGACATCGGGCGCGCCTACAGCACCGCTGACACGATCGTGTGGCTTCCTGACGAGGCGGTGCTGATCACAGGTGCCGCTGTCGTCAACGGTGTGCATCCCGCGTCGTGGTCGGGCTCGATCGAGCTGTGGCGTGCGGCTTGCGTCCAGCTCGCGGCGCTACGGCCGACTGTAGTGGTTCCCGGGTACGGGCCGGTCACCGATATCACCGGGATCATCGATCTGCGGGACTATCTCGAGCACCTGCACAGCGAGGCGGAAGTGCGCTACCGCAAGGGAATGCCGGTCGAGGAAGCCGTCGCCGAACTGCCACTCGGCCGTTGGGACCAGTGGGACTGCCGGGAGAACCTGGCGATCACCTTGGCCACCGTCTACAAGTCCCTGGGCGACAGCACCGACCGCACGGTCACCGGCGTCCTGACCACCGCCGCCGAGATCGCCGAGGGCATCCGCCGACGGCCGCGGATCGCACCCGTCGCCCCCGGTGAGCGTGACCAGGAAACGCTGGACGCGTTGGGCCTCATCGAAGGGGAGAACTCGATCTTCGAGCTGCACCGTGTGAACATCCCGAACATTCTCACCACCTTTGTACGGCACACCAAGCTGTACAAGGAGAGCGTGCCCCTCGCCCGTGGCGTGATCGACGGCGTCCTGCCGCCACGACACCGCGAATTGGCGATCTTGCGCGGCGCGTGGGCGTGTTCGGCGATCTACCAGTGGAATCACCACTACCTTGTCGCCCTCAGCGTCGGCCTCACCCGAGAGGAGATCGACCTCATTTCCCAGGACATCTCCCTCGGACCATGGACCCGGCACGAGCGGGCGGTGCTGACCGCTGTGGACGAACTGCACACCGAGTCAGTGGTTTCCGACCACACCTGGGAGACCCTGTCGGAAACCTACGGCGAACGTGAACTGATCGAACTCGTCACCCTGATCGGCGAATACCACAAGGTCTCCTTCGCGCTGAATAGCTGGGGCGTCCCCCTCGAACCGTGGATGGGCCCCTACCGCATCCCCTCCGGCTGGCGCACCGCCCAGCACGGCCGAGCCACTCCCTTGGACGATGTCTCACGCGGTGAGCTTGGCGAGTTTCCGGTAGCAGGTCAGCGTGGCGGAGAGGCCGAGGAAGGCGAGGAGGCGGCCGCCCTTGCGTCAGGACCGGATGGGGAGACGGCGGTAGCCGAACAGCCGGCACCCCGCCCGCATGCGGTGTGGTCGCTGGATAGGCCCGCAGCAGCTCACGACGCCGGGCGTTGACTCTCTCACGATCCCATGGCGACTCCGACAGGAAGAACCCCAGCCGCCACGCCACCGCATTCCGGGCCCAGACGACGGGCTCGGCCCCGGCCAGGCAGGTCGGCGTCTTGTCACGCTCACGCGGTAGCAGCAGCCCGGCCAGATACTCGCGAAACCCGCGCCGCTGCCCGAACGCGGAGAAGCAGGTACTCAGGACGCCCTGGAAGTTGAAGGGATGACTCTGCTGAGTCCCCAGGCGATCAGGCCGGTGATCGCTCCGACGATGACGCCGGTGAAGAGACTGCTGATCGCGGCGAACAGCCGCAGGATGACGGACTGCGTCGCCGGGTTGAGATCGCTCAGGTTCCCGCCGAGTGCGGGCGGGTTGCCGCCGAAGCCGGCGTCCCAGAGCAACTGGTGTCCCGCGGTAAGGAAGACGCCATAGAACAGGCCCACGACGAGCAGGGTGAGGAAGGGGCTGGGCACTCGTTTCCAGAGGGCGACCCCGATCCAGATCATCGGTGGTACGAAGACGAGCAGGGCGTTCACGAAGGTGCCCTCGTGGATGACGTCCAGGTCGTGAAGCACGACCCGGGGCGCCGCGAGAAGAGCGAGCCCGATTACCGCGATCATGGACAGCCCGAGAACCGGGCGTCTCGGGGCGGGCGGCCGAGGTGGTGGGGTGTGCTGATGGGTCATGGCCGCACGCTAGGGAGCGCCATGGGCGCGGCACATCCGTATCCGATCTTGATGCCGGTACGTCCAGAGGCGACCCCCGGTGTCGCTTCACGCGGGCCGCGGAGCCGCCGAGGGGCACCCTAGGGTGGGATCCATGGTCGACGAGCGGGCACGAAGGAGACTCCCATCCTGGGCCGTCGACGCCCTGATCGGTGCGGGCGTCAGCCTCACCGTGTCGGTCGTGATCTCCGCCGACCAGGGAGGACGGCACGGTCCGGACGCGATCGCGTACCTGTGGGCGGTAGGTCTTGGCGCGCTGATGCCGGCCCGCCGGCGCTACCCGGTGATCGTGCTCGCCGTCAGCGCGCTGGGACTGTTCGCCTACTACGCCGCCGGCTATCCGGCTGTCGGGGTCGCCGTCCCGGTCGCCGCGGCGTTGTTCTCGGCGGCCGAGTTCGGCCGGCTCGTCCATGCCGTTGTCACCGCTGCCGTCGTGGTCGCGGTCTCGCTGTTCTTCCGCCTGGTCGAGGGCCAGGATTTCTCGTTCGTCGTCGGCTATGAACTGGCCGGACACATCCTGCTCATGGCCGCGGCGATCGCCCTGGGAGACGGCCTGAGATCGAGACGGACCGCACAGGCGGGAGCGAGGCGGATCGCCGAGCTCACCGCCCAGCGGTATCGGCAGGAAGCGGACGCGCGCGTTCACGCCGAACGCCTGGCCATCGCGCGGGATCTGCACGACTCGATCGGTCACACGACCTCCGTCATCTCCCTGCACGCCGATGTCGCCCGCGAGTCGCTCGGTCACGACGAGACGCAGACCCGCGCGGCTCTCGACCTGATCAGGTCCACCGCCACGCGCACGATGAGCGAGCTGCGCAGAACCGTCGCCCTGCTCCGTGCGCCGGCTGAGAACCCGAGGTCGGTCGTCTCGCTGTCGAGCATCGACACACTTCGTGAAACGGCCGCGGCCGCGGGAACCAGCATCGACATCGACGTGCGCGTCACCGCTCAGTTGCCCGCGACGGTCGACGCCGCGGCGTTCCGAATCGTTCAGGAGGCGGTCACCAACATCGTCAGGCACTCGCGCGGTACCCGCGCCCGCGTCACCGCGTACGACGACGGCACCCTGCTTCACGTGTCGGTGACCGATGACGGTGCGGACCCGGGCGGTGATACCGGGCACGGGCACGGGATCGCCGGGATGCGCGAGCGAGCCGAGGCGCTTGGCGGCACCCTGACAGCCGGATCCTGACCAAGCTCGATGCCCGGGACCGCACGGCACTGGCCGTCATCGCCCACCGCTCCGGGCTGAGCACCGGCGAAGACGCCCACAATTAGCTCACCTGTCAGGCGGACGATGGTGCAGCGGGCCACCACGATGTGCTCGCGATGCAACTGCCGCCAGACCTTCCGGATCCTGTGGACACCGTAGTTGTCCCGATGGACCCGGCTGATGTGGGCTTTGAGTTCCCCAGCGCGCACGGCGCGGGAGCTGGGCCGGCGGTTGGTGGCGGCATAGATCGCTTCAACTCAACACCACAGCGGAGAGATCGGCGGGGTGGACGGAGGAGAGGCTTCCGCCGCGCTTCCCGATCGGCGTGCGAACTGCTTTGACGACGACCGTGTCTCTGTTCACGGTTGCTCCTTCAGATGGGGCCGGTCGTTAGCGAGGCGCCATCCGGAGGGTGCCGTCCATGCGGGTCACTTCACCGTTGAGACAGTCGTGATGGATGATCGCCAGCGCGAGCCGGGCGTACTTCCATCAGTCCTGCTCCTTGCTGTAGGTGGTGATCGTTCCGCCGGTGTTCCCGGCGAGCGCGCGGCCGATGACCAGGCGCTGGATCTGGTTGGTCCCCTCGAAGATCTGCATGACCTTCGCCTCGCGCATGTAGCGCTCGACCGGGAAGTCTCGGGTGTAGCCGTAGCCACCGAGGACCTGCACGGCGTCGGTCGTCACCTTCATGGCGTTGTCGGTGGCGACCATCTTGGCGATGGACGCCTCCCGGCTGAACGGGCGCCCCTGATCCTTCAGACGCGCGGCGTGCAGCGTCATCGCGCGGGAGCTCTGGACGGCCGCCTCCATGTCGGCGAGCAGGAACGCGAGGCCCTGGTGCTCGATGATCGGTTTTCCGAAGGTCTCCCGCTCCTTCGCGTACTCCACGGCCTGGTCGAGTGCCCCTTGGGCCAGGCCGGTGGCGACCGCCGCGATGCCCAGCCGGCCGGAGTCGAGGCCGGCCAGTGCGATCTTGAGGCCATCACCCTCCTCGCCGATCCTGCGCCAGGCGGGAACACGGACGTGGTCCAGCCGCATGGTGGCGGTCGCGGATCCGGTCAGGCCCATCTTGCGCTCGGGCGGGTCCGCGCTCAGGCCTTCCGCGTCGGCCGGGACCAGGAAGCAGGAGATGCCCTTGCGATCGTCCGAGGTCCGCGCCATCACCTGGTAGAAGTCGGCATGCCCACCGTGGGTCGTCCATGCCTTCGCGCCGTCGAGCACGTAGTCGTCCCCGTCCCGGACGGCGCGGGTCCTCATGGCGGCGGGATCAGAGCCCGCGTGCGACTCGCTCAGGCAGTACGCGCCGAGGAGGTCGCCGCCGAGCATGTCGGGCAGCCACGCCCGCCGCTGCTCTTCCGTGCCGAAGTCGACGAGCCCGAAGCACGCCAGGGTATGCACGCTGGCGCCGACGCCGATGCTCGACCAGATCGCCGCGATCTCCTCAAGGACCTGCAGGTACACCTCGTACGGCTGGCCTCCGCCGCCGCACTCCTCGGGGTAGGGGAGGCCGAGGAGGCCGACCGCGCCGAGGGTCCTGAAGACCTCGCGCGGGAACTCCTCGTCGGCCTCGGCCCGGGCGGCCCGGGGCGCGAGTTCCTTGCCGGCGAGGTCCCGGACGAGGTTGATCAGGTCGGCGCTCTCGCCGGTGGGCATGACACGTGATGCGGGCATGGGCAATCCTCCGAGAACCAGAATGAGTACCACGGTATCAGGTCTGGTACTCTGTCATAGGGTCGGCGTCATGCCACTTCCAGGGAAGGCTCGCGCGCGCCGCGAGGAGATGCTGGTTCAGCTCCGGGAGCTGTTCCTGACCGAGGGATTCTCTTCGTTCAACATTGGAGATCTGGCGGAACGGTTGCGGTGTTCGAGAACCACCTTGTACGCCGTGGCGCCAAGCAAGGAGCAGATCGTTGTCGCGGCCGTGCGCTCGTTCTTCAAGACCGCGGCGGAACATATCGAGGCCCGGGTCGCGGCCTCCGATGATCCGGCGAGGCGGCTGGCGATCTACCTGGAGGCCGTCGCCGCGGAACTTCAGCCGGCCTCGGCCAGGTTCTTCGCGGATGTGGCCGACTTCGGTCCGGCCAACGACGTGTACCAGGAGAACACTCAGTACGCGGCTCGGCGGGTCCAGGCCCTCGTGACCGAGGGGGTGAAGGCCGGAGCGCTGCGCCCGGTTCACGCGTCGTTCGTGGGGGCCGCCGCGGCCCAGGTCATGGGCGCGATCCAGCGCGGGACGATCCAGGCGACCACCGGGCTCGACGCCGCCGAAGCGTACCGCCAACTCGCCGACCTGGTCATGACCAGCCTGACGGCCGATCCGAAGGAGCCGACCAACGTGCGGAGGACAACACCGTGACCACTGATGCCGGCAGGGGCGGTCCGCTGACGGGCCTGCGCGTCCTGGAACTCGCCGGGCTGGGGCCGGCTCCGCACGCGGCCATGGTGCTCGCGGATCTCGGCGCAGACGTGGTCCGGGTGGAACGGCCGAAGGGACGGGCGCTGCAACTCGGGAACCCCGGCGAAACCGATGTCGTGCTGCGCGGCCGGCACTCGATCACCGTCGACCTGAAGGAGCCGGAAGGGCGAGCTCTCATCCTGGCTCTCGCGGAGCGCGCCGACGTCATGATCGAGGGCTTGCGGCCCGGAGTGGTGGAGCGGCTCGGAGTCGGGCCGGAGGAGTGCCTGGAGCGCAACCCCCGGCTGGTCTTCGGGCGGATCACGGGATGGGGTCAGGACGGGCCATGGTCCCGGGAGGTCGGACACGACATCAACTACATCGGGCTGACCGGCGCGCTGCACGCCATGGGCCGAGCCGGCCAGGCGCCGGCTCCCCCGCTCAACGTCGTCGGCGACTTCGGCGGCGGATCCATGCTGCTGCTGGTCGGCGTGCTGGCCGCGCTCTGGGAACGCGCGCTGTCGGGAAGGGGGCAGGTAGTCGATGCCGCGATGGTCGACGGGACCGCGCTGCTGAGCCAGATGACCATGGCACTTCGCGGCATGGGAGAGTGGCGCGATCAGCGGCAGAGCAATCTGCTTGACGGCGGTGCCCCGTTCTACGACACCTACGCGTGCGCTGACCAGCGGTATATAGCGGTGGGTGCGCTGGAACCCCAGTTCTTCTCGGCACTGCTGGACGGGCTGGGCATCGACGCGAACGAACTCGGGGAGCAGAACGACCGGGAGTGCTGGCCGGAGATGAGAAGGCGCTTCACGGCCATGTTCGCGACTCGCACGCGCGAGGAGTGGGCCGCGCGTTTCGCGGGCACCGAAGCGTGCGTCACACCCGTGCTCACCTTCGCCGAGGCGGCCGAGCATCCACATCTGGCGGCACGCGGCACGTACCTCGAGGTGGACGGTGTGGTTCAGTCGGCGCCCGCGCCGAGGTTCTCCAGAACTCCCAACGCGCCGCCGGCGCGGGTCGACGGCCGGGCGCTGACCGCGGCGGAGATCCTCGGGCGGTGGGCGCAGCCGGTGCGCTGAGCCCGAGGACTTCGACCGGTTCCTAGTTCGAGTCCGGATGCGCGACAGCGTCCTCGACCTGCTCGGCCAGCAGTTCGGCGAGTCTGGCGACCCGTTCGACGGCCTCGACCGCCTCGGCTGCCGGAACCGAAATACTCAGCCGGGTCGCGCCGGCGGCGACGTAGTCCGCCAGCCATGCGGCGATCTGGGACTCCTCGCCCACGCCACACAGGTGGAGCAGGCGAGGGGCCGCAGGGCCGAACCAACGACCGAGGCTCGACTCCAGTTCTTGCCTGGACTGGCCTGCGGACGCGCACCAGACATTGAGCCCGAACCAGTCCGGAGCAGGACGGCCCAAGGCCGCCGTACGCCGGACGATCTCCCGACGTGTCTCGCGATACCGACGAGGCGTGCACAGCAATCCCAGCCAGCCGGACCCGTAGGCGGCCGCGCGCTCGATGGCCGCCTCCCCGGACCCGGCGACCACCAGGGGCGGAGCGGGAGCCGTCGTCGCGATCGACGCCTGCTCCAGGTCGAAGTGGGCGCCGTGGTGGTCGACCACCTCGCCGCGCATGAGCCGGGTCAGCACGTCGAGACTCTCGTTGAGGCGCTTTCCGCGGCTTCGGGGATCGACGCCGCAGTTGGAGACCTCCCTGGGGTCGTCGCCGCCGGCCCCGACGGCGAGGACGAGACGTCCAGGTGCGAACGAGGTCACAGTGGCGAGCTGCCGAGCGGCAACAAGCGGGTGCCGCAGCGCCAGCTGGAAGGCGCCGACGACCACGTGGAGCTCGGGTCCGGCCGTCAAGAGTGCCGTCGCCGCGACGAGACCATCGATACCCTGGCCTCCCCGATAGCTGACGTGATCACCCACCGACACATGGTCAAGGCCGGCGTCGTGGACGGACTGAGCGAACAGTGCGAGATCGGTGGCGGGCGCGGTGAGCAGGTCCGGCTGTATCGCGATCCCCACCGCGCAGGCCCTGCGCGGCGAGGAGGAAAGCGTCGAGGTCGTTCCCACGGTCGTCATCGGTTCGCCTGAACCGGATCGAGGCCATAGAGCTCGTTGTGCTCGCCCAGCGCCGGGGCATCGGGACACGCCGTGATGGCCTGGCCGTCGAAGAGCAGCGGTTGCCGGACGGACCGGTGACCTGATGAGAGGTCTAGCAGCAGCCGGCGTGCCTTGACCTGCGGGTCGTCGAGCACGTCCGGGACACGGCGAACGTGGCCGCAGCTGACACCCCGTCGCTCCAGCCGGCCGATGACATCACCGGACTGCCGCGCGGCGAGCGCGTGGGACAGGAGCGTTCGCAACCGGTCGGCGCGACTCTCCCGTTCGTCGGTGGAGAGGCCGCCCAGGTCACCCAGCCCCAGCTCGTCGCAGAGTGCGGCCCACTGCCGGTCCTCCCCGGCGATCGCGAGCGTCACTGCACCACCGTCCCCGCACCGGAACATCCCGTACGCCGGTTCCCGAGGCGGATAACCTGTGGTCTCGTCGCCCTCCAGGTGTCCCCCCATCCGTACCGCCTGCCAGGCCACCAGGCAGTCGAGCATGGAGACATCGACGTGCGACCCACCGCGAGCCTGACGTGCGAGCAGGCCACTCAGCACCCCGATGACGGCGAAGGCTCCCGCCACGAGATCGGCGGTCGGAACCACGCCGGCGCCGTCCTGAGCCCCGTCCAGCAACCCTGCCCGCCCCTGCACGGTGAGGTCGTGGCTGCCGAATTCACGATCCGGCCCGCTCTGGCCGTAGCTCGACACCGACACGACCACCAGGTCCGGGAAATCCAGCCGAAGCCGCTCCGGGGAGAGGCCCAGCCGTTCCAGAACGCCGGGCCGGAAGCCCTCGATCAGGACATCGGCGTCGGCCAGCATGGACCGGAGGGCCGCCTGCCCCGGCACCGTCTTGAGATCGAGCGCGATGGACCGCTTGTTGCGGTTCAACGCGCGGAAGAGGGCCGGATGACGCCGGGTGGGGTCACCGGTCGGCCGCTCGACCATGGTCACCTGCGCGCCGAGGTCGGCCAGCACCATGGTGGCGAAGGGCCCGGGGTACTGCTCGGCCAGGCTGACGACAGCGATCCCCGCCAGAGGTCCGGAACTCATCCGACTGTCCACCGAGGCTCACGGCGCTCGGCGAACGCGCGGGGGCCCTCGATGAAATCCGGATGCGACCAATGGGACCGCACCAGCGACCAGCCGTACTCGGCGGCCTGCGAATAGGGCATCTCGGTCGACGCCCACACGGCCTGCTGGGAGAGGGACACAGCCTGTGGCGAGTTGGCGGCGATGTCCCGGGCGATCTGCAGCGCCGTCTCCATGAGCTGATCGGGCGCGGTCAGCTCGTCGACCAGACCGAGCTGATACGCCCGTGCCGCGGGCAGCCGGAAGTTACGTCCCTGGAGCGTCATGCGGAGGGCAGTGCCGAGTGGGAGCCGCCTGGCCAGGCCGGTGTTCTCGATGCCCCCCACCTGCCCCACGTTCACGTGGCTGTCGAGGAACTCCGCGTGCTCGACGGCGACCACGATGTCGCTGTCCACGACGAAGTGGAGGCCGGCGCCCGCCACCAACCCGTTGACCGCGCAGATGACGGGCTTCCACACCCGGTTCTGGCGGGAGGTGAAGTGCAGTTCGTCGGTGATGTTGCCGCTGCCCATGGCGACCTGCCCGCTCTCCGCGACGGAGTCGACGTCGACCCCGGTGCAGAAGTGTCTGCCGCCCGCGCCCGTGATGATCACGCAACGGATGTCGTTGTTCATCCGCACCTCCTCCCAGACGGCGCGGAAGCTCGGGAACATCGACACGGTGATCGAGTTGCCCCGGGTGGGACGGTTCAGGGTGATGCGCGCGATGCCGTCGGCGACGTCGAACAGCAGATCGGCATCGGCATCCTCGGGCAGGTCACCGAACGGCACAGGCATGGGAACTCCTGGGTGATTCTCTGGGGTGATTCTGGGTGGTACGGACCGGTCACCGGCCGCCGGCCGCCCTGGAGTGCGTCAGGGGCGTGACCGGAAGGTCCCGCCGCTCCTCCAGGACGTGGTGGTGCAACGCCAGGGAGTGGGCGCGCATCAGCGTCGTCGCCTGGTGCCGGTCGCCTGCCGCGATGGCCGCGATGATCATGCGGTGCGTCTGGAGCACGCGACGCTGCTGCTCCAGCGCGGGGTAACTGGAGGTGATGGCGACGACGTCGGCCCACTCCAGCTCCTGGGTCGACCAGAGGCCCGCCAGGGCTCCGGCCGTCAACGTGAGCGTCGCGTTGCCGCACAGCTGGACGAGCGTCTCGTGGAACTCCCGGCCCACGAGGGTGAACTGGTGGGCGACACCGAGCGCGCGTTCCTGCTTGTCCACCAGGTCGTTGAGCTGCGGGACGACCTCGTGGTGCCGGTCGGGGCGGGACGCCGCGACGCCGGCGCAGAGTGGCTCGATCTCGCTGATGGCGTCGGCCAGGTCGCCGACGGTGACCTCGTTGAAGCGGAGCAGAAGTCCCAGGCTGTAGGTGGTGCCGATCTGGGAGGGCGCGTGAACCACCGCCCCGCCCTGGTTCCCACGACGCACCGACACGAGCCCTTCGGCCTCCAGGATGCGCAGCGCCTCCCGGTAGGACGGCCGGCTCACGTTGAGCTCGCGCATCATCTCCTCCTGCCTCGGCAGGAGCGAGCCCTCCGGCAGTTCCCCGCTGATGATCCTGTTCCGGATCGCATCCGCCACCATCTCCGCGATGGCGGGCTGTGCCATCTGCGGAAGGGTTCCGGCAGTCTGCCGGACCAGGTCGGAGTCGCTGCTCACGCAGCCTCCTTCGGCTTTCCTCAGTCTTCCACCGTCACGGAAACTTACTGTACAAAGATAACACAGATTGCTGTTTGTAGCTGACCAGTCAGGAGACGATGATGACGACTGAAGGTTGCACTCCGATGACCTTCGCGCACGCGTTCTGGCAACGCTCCCGCGAGCGCCCCGACCAGCCGGCACTCGCCATCTCCGAGGTACGGCTCTCCTACCGTGAGCTCTACCACCGCGCCGAGGTGGTGGGCCGGGCGCTTCGCGAACTCGGGGTCGAGCGCGGCGATCGGGTGGCGGTGCTCGCGCCGAACCGGCTCGAAGTGGCGCTGCTCATGGTGGCCGCGGGCACGGCCGGCGTCGCCGTCGCGCCGGTGAACTGGCGGCTCTCGGCCGAGGCGGCCACGGCGGTGGTGGCGGACCTCGCGCCGAAGGCGGTCTTCGCGATCGGCGCGTTCGCCGAGGTGGCGCGGGCCGCCACGGACGTGCCGGTGGTGGACCTGGATGACGGGGACCCCCGGTGGCTGGGGCTCGGCCCCGGCGACGGGATCGACCCGCACGCGGTCCGCGGCACCGACTTGATCGCCATCATGTCCACCAGCGGATCGACCGGGCGGCCCAAGGGGGTGGCGATCTCCCAGCACGCGATGGTGTCCCGCGCGCTGGTGCTCCACGCCGAACTGGGCGTCCAGCCCTCCGACGCCTTCATCGGCTGGGCGCCGCTCTTCCACATCTCCTCGTCCGACTACCTGTACGCCACCCTCGTCCTGGGCGGCACTTTCGTACTCCTGGAACGCTTCGACGCGGAAGTCATCGCGAATGAGCTGGTCAACCGCGAGGTGGGCTGGCTCTTCCTGATTCCCGGCGTGATCGACGAGGTGCTCGGCGCGCTGGGGGACCGGCGCCCCCGCTCGCTCAGAT
This sequence comes from Streptosporangium sp. NPDC005286, assembly GCF_040607515.1. Lineage (NCBI taxonomy): Bacteria > Bacillati > Actinomycetota > Actinomycetes > Streptosporangiales > Streptosporangiaceae > Streptosporangium > Streptosporangium sp. NPDC005286. The sequence continues at coordinate 13,080 of NZ_JBEXGU010000053.1, forward strand.
GCGCGGGCGCGATGGCGGACCTGGTCCCCGCCGAACAGCTCCGTGAAGCCGAGCGCCGGTTGGGCGCGCCCTACCTGAACACCTTCGGAAGTACCGAAGCGGGCCTGGTCCCCGGCGCTTCGGCGGTCACCTGGGCCGGGGACCGGCCACTTCTCGACAAGCGTCCAACGCTGTTCTGCCAGCACCGGGTGGTGGACGCCGACGGCAGGGACGTCGACCCCGGCTCGGCCGGTGAGCTGTGGCTGCGCGGTCCGACGCTGTTCAGCGGATACTGGTCGGCCGGCGGCCTGTCGAGGGCGGAGTTCACCGACGGCTGGTTCAGGACCGGCGACCTGGTCCGGAGCGGGGACGGCGGCGCGCTCGCCTTCGTGGAGCGGCGCGGACGCATGTTCAAGTGCGGCGGCGAGAACGTGTACCCCGCCACGATCGAGCGAGCCCTGCTGAGCCATGCCGCCATTGTCGAGGCGACCGTCGTACCGGCTCCGCACCCGCGGTTCGGGCAGGTGCCTGCGGCTTACGTGGCATTGGCGAATCCGGCCGACGTACCCGAGGTGGTGGAGGCCGCGACGGCGACGCTGGCCCGCTTCGAACGCCCTCAGGCGGTGCACGTCCTGACGGCGGAGGAGTTCCCCAGAGGCGTGACCGGCAAGGTGGAGCGCGACCTGCTCGGCCCCGCGCACCCGGTCTGCGGGCCCGGCTGCTTCACCACCAACCGTTGACTATCTTCTAAAAGATAGCTTAGATAGCCGTCACCAACCTCACAAGCCAGGGGAGTCGCATCGTGATATCCAGGCCGTCGTCGACCTTCGTCCATGTCGAGGTGGCGGATCGTGTCGCGTGGCTGACGCTCGACCGCCCGCGGGCGAAGAACGCCCTCAACCGCGAGATGTACGCGGCGGTGCGCGACGTGGCTCGCGCCGTGCGCACCGACACGTCGATCGACGCCCTCGTCGTCCAGGGGTCGGCAGGAGCCTTCGCCGTAGGGGGCGACCTCAAGGAGATGCTGGCGTTGCTCGCGTCCGCGAACCCCGCGGCGATCCTGTCCTACGAGGACGATCTGCCGTTCGAGGCGCTGCGGCAGGTTCCGAAGCCGACCATCGCGGTCATCGACGGCCTGTGCATGGGCGGCGGTCTCACCCTGGCCATGATGTGCGACCTGCGCCTGGCGACCGCGACGTCCACCTTCGCCATCCCGGAAGCCCGGGTGGGGATCGTGGACGGGCACCTCCCGCGCCTGCTCCGGGGGCGGGTTCCGGACGCCGTGCTACGTCGCTGGATGTACACGGGTGCGCCGTTCACGGCCGAGGAGGCCATGCGTGCCGGACTGCTGTCCGAGGTCGCCGAGGACGCCGGCGACCTGGACGGCCGGGTTCGCACCCTCCTCGGCCAGCTCAAGGAATCCTCGCAGGCGGCCATCGCGAAGCTGAAGTCGATCTTCAACGAGGCGATGCCACTGCCGTCCATGAGTGATGCCTACGACTCGCTCCTGAGCGAGGAAGCACGACTTCATCTCCAAAGGTTCGGGGCGAGAGTGAAGCCGGATGTCCCACAAGTTCCACAAGGTGATGAAGGGATCGACCAGTGATTCACAAGAAGACGAGGACCGCTGCCGCGGTGGTAGGCGGCCTCGCGGCGGCGATGATTCTGGCGGGTTGCGGCGGCGCAGCCGAATCCTCGTCCGGTGACTACCCCATCGGGATGTCCATGGACCTGTCCGGCGCGATCTCCTTCAACGGCAAGCCGGCAGCGGCCGGATTCCAGGCCTACGTCGCCGACCTCAACAGCCGGGGCGGGGTGAACGGCAAGAAGATCGACCTCAAGGTCCTCGACGACGGCTCCGACGTCGCCAAGGGCCGGGCCAACGTCCAGCAGTTCGTGTCCGAGAAGCGGCTGGCCACGTTCGGCTTCATCCTCTCCAACCTCAGCCTGGCCACCCTGCCCCTGGCCACCCAGAACCACATGCCGATCGTCGGCCTGGGCGGGCCGGCCAGCCTCTTCGACCCGATCCAGTCCTACTACTTCTCCTACGAGCTCAGGGCGGAGCGCCTGGAGTCGGCCATCCTGAACTACCTCGCCACGCGCGCGCAGGAGGACGGGATCGAGAAGCCGCGAATCGCCGTCTTCTCCGTCGACACGCCCTCCAACCGCGACATGGTGAAACTCGCGACCCAGGACATCACCGGTCGTGGCTGGGAGGTCGCGACAGTCCAGTACATGCCCGTCGCACCCACCGACGTGACCGCGCAGGCGTCCGAGATCAAGGCAAGCCGTCCCGACTACGTCCTGATGAGTCACAACGACGCCGGATCACTCGTCGCGGTGCGCGGTCTGCGCGCGCAGGGCGTCGACGTGCTCGTGGTGAACCAGTGGGCCGGCTCGGCTGACGCCACCCTGAAGCAGCTCGGCGACAAGTACGCGGCGTTCCGTACCTACGCGAGCCCGACCGAGAGCGGGATTCCCGCCGTCGACGCGATGAAGGCGGCGGCGACCAAGGCCGGCGAGGCGAAGAACATGACCAACCCGTACTTCACGCAGGGCTGGGTCGCCGGTTCTCTGCTGGAGAAGACCCTCCAGGCCTGCGGCGCGGAATGTTCGACCGGGCAGAGCTTCCGGGACGCCCTGGAGAAGCTCGGCGAGATCGACACGAACGGCCTTTCCGGGCCGCTCCAGGTGAGCGCCGAGAGCCACGAGCTGGTGAAGACCGTGCGCTTCTTCACCTGGGACCAGAGCGTCGACCAGGCCAAGCCGCTGACGGACTGGGTCAAGGCCGTCTCATGATCGTTTTTCCCACGCCGCGGAGGGTCCGCCGATGCTGACCCTCCTGCTCGGCGCGCTGACGCTCTCCGCCATCTACGCCCTGGTGGGCTTCGCCTGGGTGCTGCTCCGGCGCACCAACGGCATCCTCAACCTGGCCACCGGCGCCCAGCTGGCGCTCGGCGCGTTCATCTTCAACCAGTACGCCACCAGCTGGGAGTTGCCGTGGCCGGTGGTGGTGCTCGGCACCCTGGCCACCGTCGCCGCCCTCGGCGCCGTGACGCACTGGGTGATCTTCAGGAAGCTGTCGGGACAGCCCGAGTTCGCGCTGGTAGTGGCCACGCTGGGCCTGGCGAGCGCGCTCAAGGGCGTCAGCTCGCTCACCTGGGGCACCGAGGCGCGCGTCATGCGGGAACCGGTGCCGAGCCAGGTCATCACCTTCGGCGATGACACGTCGACCACGCTCTACGGCCTGTGCGGGCTCGGGGCCGCCGTCCTGGTGTTCGCCGCGGCGCACACCTTCTTCAAGTTCTCCTCCGTCGGGATCCGGATGCGGGCCGCGGCCGAGAACCCCGTGCTGTCCGCACAGGGCGGCATCGCCGTCGACTGGGTCTACGTCCTGGGCTGGGCGATGGCGCTCACCGCGGCGGCCGTCGCGGGGATCATGTACGCCTACCAGACCGCGCTGAGTTTCCACGGCGTGGAGGCGCTCGGCATGCGAGGTCTCGCCCCGGCGCTGATCGGCGGCCTCACCAGCATCCGGGGAGTGATTCCCGGCGCCCTGATCGTGGGCCTGGCCGAGACGTTCGGCACCAAGTTCTTCGGCGGACCGGTGCAGGACGTGGCCGCCTGGATCGTCATCCTCGTGGTGCTGCTGATCCGGCCCCAGGGACTGTTCGGAGACAAGCAGGTGCAGCGGGTATGACGACGGTACGGACCCTCTTCAACGCCGCCGCGACCACGAGCGAAGGGCGGGGCACCGCGCTGCGGCGCATCGCGGTCCTGGCCCTGATCTGCATCCTGCCGATCGCCCTGCGCGACTACCAGCTCTCCCTGGTGACCACCGCCCTGATCGCGGCACTGGGCGCGCTCGCCCTGACGCTGGTCACCGGGTTCGTCGGCCTGGTGACTGCGGGAAACAGCGCGCTGCTGGCGCTCGGCGCGTACGGGGCGGCGATCGGAGCGGTGCAGCTGGAGCTGCCCTTCCTGGTCGTGCTCGTCGGATCGGTGCTGGTCGGCGCCGTGGTCGGGCTCCTCGCGGGCCTGCCGGCGCTCCGGGTGTCGGGGATCTACCTGGCCATCGCCACCCTCGCCCTGCACTTCATCCTCATCTTCGTCTTCAACGAGTACCAGACCCGGGCGGTGGGGTCGGCGGGATTCTTCCTCCCGACGGCCTCGATCGGCGGGCTGACCATTGACACGGCCATCAAGTGGTACGTCGTGCTCGTCGTGGTGGTGCTCGCCACCTGGCGTCTGGTCGAGAACCTCAAGAAGAGCAAGTTCGGTCGCGCGTGGATGCTGATCAGGGACACGCCGCTGGCGGCGGCGAGCCAGGGGATCTCACTGCCGGCCTACAAGCTGGCGGCCTTCGTGGTCTCCTCCGCGATCATCTCGATGTCGGGAACGTTCCTCGCGTACTTCCAGCAGGCGGTCTACATCGAGAACTTCACGCTGGAGCTGGCGATCCAGTACATCGCGATGATCATCATCGGCGGTATGGGGTCAAGTGGCGGAGCCATCGCCGGTGCATGCTTCGTCGTCCTCCTGCCACCCCTGCTGTCACGAGCCATCGCGCTGCTGCCCTCCGACGCCGTGGTGGCGGGGTTCCTCCAGCAGAACCTGGGCGACTTCCAACTGATCATCTACGGCACCCTGGTCGTCGTGTTCCTGGTCTGGCGCCCGGACGGGTTGGCCGGTCTCGGCCGGAGGGTGGCGACCATGCGGCTGCCGTCCCGGAAGGAGGCCTGATGAACGGCCCGTTGCTGGAGGTCCGGTCCCTCACCGTCTCCTACGGCGGTGACAGCGTCGCGGTGGACGGGGTGGACCTGGTCGTGCACGAGGGCGAGGTCTGTCTTGTGCTGGGCGCGAACGGGGCGGGCAAGACGTCCCTGCTCCGGGGGATCGGCGGGTTCGCGTCGAGCGAGTCGGGGCGGGTGCGCGGCGGACGGGTGATGTTCGCCGGCGCAGACGTCACGGGCCTGTCGCCGCGCGCCATGGCCAAGCGTGGACTGGTGCTCGTCCCGGAGGAGGCCAAGGTCTTCGCGAGCCTCACGGTTGACGAGAATCTCCGGGCCGTCCCCATGACCGGTGGCAGGGCGGCGCGGCGGACGCTGGTCGACCAGGTCACCTCGATGTTCCCGTTCATCGCCGAGCGGCTGAGCCTGCCCGCCGGGCAGCTCAGCGGCGGGGAGCGGCAACTGCTGGGCATCGCGCGGTCGCTGCTGCTGAAGCCGCGGCTGCTGATGGTGGACGAGGCTTCGCTGGGCCTGTCGCCGATCGCCGTCGAAATGGTCTTCGACATGCTGCGCTCGGTGGTGGCGTCCTGGGGGACGACCCTGCTGGTGGTCGAGCAGAACGTCCGCGCCGCGCAGAGCATCTCGGACAACGCGTACGTGATGGAGACCGGGGCGGTGGTGCTGAGCGGCCCCGCGCGCGACGTGCTCGGCAGCGAGCGGGTACGGCAGACCTATCTCGGACTGGAGGTGTGAGAACGATGTCGGCGGAAGCGGGGAACATGTCCCCTGGCGACTCTTCGGCGGTGCGAACCGAAGCCCTCGACGTCTGGCTGGGCGGCACGCACGCCGTGCGCGGCGTCACCGTGGCGTTCGCGGAAGGGGAGACCTCGGGCCTGGTCGGCCCCAACGGCGCGGGCAAGAGCACGTTGCTCAACTGCATCAGCGGACTCGTCCCCGCGAGTTCGGGCGAGGTCTACCTGTACGGAGACCGGACGACCGGGATCAAACCGCATCAGCTCGCGCTCCTGCGGATCGGCCGGTCCTACCAGGGCGCCCAGCTCGTCGGCGAGCTCTCGGCGGTGGACAACGTGATGGTGGGCGACCATGTGGGTCTCCGCACCGGCCTGGTCTCGGCCGCTCTCGGCCTGCCCAGCGCCCGCAGAGCCGAGCGCGCCGCCCGGGACCGCGCGCTGCACGCGCTCGAACGGGTCGGTCTGTCGCAGTACGCCCACCGGCCCGTCAAGGAGCTTCCGTACGGCATCCAGAAGCGGGTGGACCTGGCCAGGGCGCTGGTCAGCGACCCGCGGTGCATCCTCCTGGACGAGCCGATGGCCGGGCTCTCGCGCGCGGAGAAGGAGGAGGTGGTGGAGGTCCTCGCCGGCCTCCGGGTGGACGGCGGGCCGACCCTGGTCGTCGTGGAGCACGACATGCGGGTGATCAACCAGCTCTGCTCGGACGTGGTGGTGCTGGCCGCGGGAGCCGTACTCGCGGTCGGGCCGCCGGAGACCGTCCTGAACTCGCCGGAGGTCGTCGCGGCCTACATCGGACGTGGCGACAGCCGCTCGGAAGAACAGGTGGGTAGCGAGTGAACCCCCTTCCGCGGCTTCTGGACACCTGGCTGGGCGGCGGTGCCGCACTCCGGGTGGACGGCGCCGACGTGCCGGAGGCGTCGCTGATGAGCAGGGTGTGCGCGGTCGGCGAGCAGTTGCGTTCGCTCGGGGTCGGCAGCTCGTCCCGGGTCGCGACCCTCATGGACAACAGCGAGGAGGCGATCGCCGTCTGGTTCGCCTCGGCGCTGCTCGGCTGCCTGGAGATACCGCTCAACACCAACTACCGCGGCGAGCTCCTCACCTACCTGCTGCGCGATTCCGGGGCGCAGGTCGTCTGCTGCGACGCCCAGCACCTGGCCACCGTGCTGGCGTGCGTGGCGGGCACCGACGTCCGCCACGTCCTGGTGTCCGGCGGCGCGGCCGAAAACGTCCCCGGGAGGACGACGGTCCACGCGCTGGCTCCCGCGTCAGGTGCGACGGACTTCGGGAGGCTCGCTTCGGCCACGGCGTCGGGTGTGGTCCTCTACACCTCCGGCACCACCGGGCCGTCCAAGGGCGTACATCACTCGCAGGAGTCGTGCGTCGAGCTGGCCCGTGCCGTCGCGCGGCTCAACGGCTACGGTCCCGGCGACACCCTGCTCAACTTCTTCCCGCTGTACCACCAGAACGCCCGGTACACGGGCGTCGCCGCCGCGCTCGTCGCCGGGTGCGGCTTCCAGCTCGACCGCACGTTCAGCAGCTCGCGGTTCTGGGAGATCTGCCGCGCGGGCGAGATCACCGCGTTCAACTACCTGGGCTCGGTGCTGGGGATGATCCTCAAGGCGTCGCAGGAACTCGGCGACACGCAGGCGCGTGACCACGCGGTCCGACTCGCCTGGGGCGCGGGGGCGCAGCGCGAGGTCTGGGCCCGGTTCGAGGCCCGCTTCGGCGTGGCCATCACCGAGGTGTACGGGCTGAGCGAAGCGCCGATGGCGACGATCAACCGCTCCTCGGATCCCTCCCCCGTGGGATCCGTAGGTCGTGAGGGGGACCTTTTCGAGGTGCGGGTGATGCGGCCGGACGGCCGGCAGGCGGACCCGGGAGAGGTCGGCGAGATCTGCCTGCGCCCCAAGCGGCCCGACATCTTCATGCGGGGGTACCTGGGCAAGGACGGGGACACCGTGGCGGCCACCCGGGACCTGTGGTTCTGGTCGGGCGACTCGGGCTGGCTCAACCCGGACGGGGATCTGTTCTTCAGCGACCGCATCAAGGACGCGATCCGGCGCAAGGGGGAGAACATCTCGGCCTGGGAGGTCGAAACCGTGCTGCTCGCGCAGCCCGGTGTCATGGACTGCACCGTGTACGCCACCCGCCCGGACGCCTCCGGCGAGGACGAGGTCGCCGAGGAGGAGGTCATGGTGGCCCTGGTGCTGGCGTCCGGGGCCGACCTGGACGAGGTGATCGCGCGCGCCGCCGAGGACATGCCCCGCTACGCGCTTCCCCGGTACTGGCGCGTCCTGCCCACGCTTCCCCGGACGCCGACCCACAAGGTGGAGAAGGCGCGCCTGCGGGCGGAGGGCCTGACCGCCGGCGTGGTGGACCGCCTGACAAGCAACGATTCAACGGACAGGTGAGTGAACCAAGTGGACTTGGACATCAAGGGCCGGGTGGCGATCGTCACCGGCGGCAGCAAGGGCATCGGCCTGGCCGCCGCCGAGGAGCTCGGCCGGGCCGGCGTCAGGCTGCTTCTGTCGGCTCGGGGGGAATCCGAACTGACGGCCGCGGTGGACCGGCTGCGGGACATGGGGATTGACGCCGTCGCGCACGTCGCCGACGCCGCCCGGCCCGGTGCCGTCGACGGCATGTACGAGGCCGCGATCGCCGCGTACGGCCAGGTGGACATCGCGGTGTGCGTGGCCGGCGGCGGGCACGGCCCGCTGCGCACCTTCAGCTGGGAGGAATGGATCCGGCTGTACGAGCTCAACGTGCTCAGCGCGGTGGCTCTGGCGATGAAGTGCGTACCGGCCATGCGTGAACGGAAATGGGGCCGTGTCCTCTTCGTGGGATCGACCGCCGCCCGGGAGGCCGACCCGCGCTGGGCGGCGTACGGCGCGGCGAAGGCCGCACTCCTGCACACGGCGAAGTCACTGGCCCTCGCCTACGCCAAGGACGGGGTCCTCACCAATTGTGTGCATCCGGGCCTGACCCGGACCGAGGGAATCGTGGCGGGCTACCAGGCACAGGCGGAACGCCTCGGCTCGACCCCCGAGGAGGTCGAGCGCCGCATGCTCGAACTCCAGCCCATCGCGGCGGGACGGGTCGGCGAGGCCCGCGAGATCGCGGACGCCATCGCCTTCCTCTGCTCGGCACGGGCGTCGTGGATCGCGGGCGCGTCGCTCCAGGTGGACGGGGGAACGATCCGTGTCACTCCCTGAGCAGGGTACGGATCTCGCCGACGAGGTGCGGAACTGGTGCCGGTCCCAGGATGCCGCCGGCTGGCGCGACCGCATGAGCGCGGCGGACCCGGCGGAGCGGGCCCGGCTGCAGCGGGCGTGGTTGCTCCTGCTGGCCGAACAGGGCTACGCCGTCCCACACTGGCCCGCGGCCTGGGGCGGCGGCCGGTCGCGAGCCGAGCAGCTCACCATCGCCCGCGAGCTCATCCGGGCCGGCGCCCCCCGGCTGGACATGTACTTCGTCGCGCTCTACCACGCCGCGGCCACGCTCGTCACCGCCGGCTCGGACGAGCAGCGGGAGGCGTACCTGCCGGCGATCCGCAACGGGCAGCGGTGGTGCCAGGGATTCTCCGAACCCGGCGCGGGCTCCGACCTGGCGAGCCTGCGCACCCGCGCCGAGCGGCGCGGCGACCACTACGTCGTCAACGGCCACAAGACGTGGTCCAGCAGCGCGGAGTTCGCGGAGATGTGCCTGCTGCTCGCCCGCACGGGCGGTCCGGGGCGGGCCGGCATCTCCTACTTCCTGCTCGACCTGTCCTCGCCCGGCGTTTCCGTCCGGCCGATCCGGAACGCGAGCGGGCACGACGAGTTCTGCGACGTCTTCCTCACCGACGTCGAGATTCCCCTGACGGCCCTGGTCGGCGCGGAGAACGAGGGCTGGCGGATCGCGAACGCCACCCTCGGCGAGGAGCGCGGGCTCACCATGCTGGAGCGATCCGAGGAGATGGTCGCCGGCCTGCGGTACCTGACGCTGGAGGTGGCTGCGCTGCCACCCGAGGAGCGGGGCGCCGCCCTTGAGGCGCTGGGGGCCTATGCCGAGCGGGTGGAGTCCTTCCGGCTGCTGGTCGCCCGCGTCCTGGACGCCTCGGTCGACGGTACGGACACCGCCGCGGCCTCCATCCTCAAGATCGTCTACAGCGAGCTGCTGCAGGACATGAGCAGGGAGGGACTGGCCATGGCGGGACTGGCCGGGCACGAAGGACAGCATGGCTGGTCGGGCACGTGGCAGACCGGGAACTGGTTCGACGACTACCTGCGATCCTGGGAATGGACCATCGGTGGCGGCACCAACGACATCCTCCGCAACGTCGTCGGCGAGCGCATCCTGGGCCTGCCGCGAGGAGGCTCCCGATGACCGACGAGCGTTCGAGTTTCCGGCAGGTCGTGCAGCGGGTGCTGGCCGACTCGTGGCCACCGTTGGCCGAGTACGCCTCCGGTGTGCTTCCGCCGAACGCGGAGCGGCTGCGTAAGGTGTCGGACGAGCTGGGCTGGTGGGAGCTGGAGGACGAGGACGGCGGGTTCGGGTTCGCCTCGATCGCCATCCAGGAACTGGGCGGCGCCCTCGGCCCGGGAGAGCTGCTGGCGGGCCTGTCCGTCAACCCGGTGATCGGCCGCCTGCCCGGGCTCGCGGCGGATCCCAGCGGGGTGGCGTGCTCGTGGCGCGACTCCGAACCGCGCCGGAACGCGGCGCCGAGGCTTGACACGCGGGGCGGCGAGGTACGCCTCTCGGGTGAGGTCTCCTGGTGCCTGGGCGCCACGGACGACGTGGCGCACGTGCTCGTTTTCGCGGCGGACGCCGGCGAGCCCGTGGCCGTCCTGGTCAGGTCCCGCGGAGACGGTGCCCGGCTGGAGCCGATGAGCGGCTCCGACCCGACGCGGAGGTTCTGGCGCCTGGTCATGGACGGTGTTCCGCTCGACGAGCCAGGGGTCCTCGCCCGGGGTGATCAGGCGCTCGCCCTGCTACGCGCGGTCGAGCAGCGCATCTCAGTGGCCCTCGCGCTCGACAGTCTCGGGATCGCCAGGAGCGCGCTCGCGCTCACCGTGGCGTACGCGAAGCTCAGGGAGCAGTTCGGGGCGCCGATCGGTTCTTTCCAGGCGGTCAAGCACCGCTGTGTGGACATGTTCGTCCTGGTCGAGTCGGCCGATGTCCTGGTGGAGGCGGCGGTGGCGACGGTGGCGTCCGGCGACCCGCTCGCGCGGTCCGGCGTCACGTCGCTCGCCATGGCCAAGGCGGCGAGCTGTGACGCGGCGGCCGAGGTCACGCGGCTGGCCCTGCAGACCCACGGGGGCATCGGTTACACCTGGGAGCACTCCTGCCACCTGCTCGTTCGGCGGGCGAAGCTCAACCAGGCACTTGGCGGGAGCACCCGGTCGCTGCGGCGGGCCGTGGCCGGCGGTCTGCTGGACGGGGTTCTCCCGGCCACGCAGGGGCCTTCCGCCACTGACGGCACAGATATTCCAACGCGGGGTGAGAGGAGATGACAGCCGTGCTCGACTTCACCATGGGGGAGTCCGCCGCCGAGCTGCGTGGCAGGCTGCGGCGGATGGTGGCCGAGTTCTTCCCGGCGGACTTCCTGGGGGCCTTCACCGACGATCCCGCCGACCTGGCGATGACGCAGCGCTTCTCGCGTCTGCTCGCCGACGAAGGACTGCTGACGGTGGCCTGGCCCCGCGAGTTCGGCGGCTCCGACGGATCGGTCTGGGAACAGACGGTGGTCCGCGAGGAGATGTGGGCACACCACGAGCCACGGGGGGCCCAGTACATGGGACTGAACTGGGTCGGCCCCGCGATCATGGCCTACGGGACGGCGGAGCAGAAGGCTCGGCACCTGCCCCCCATCGCGACGGGTGAGGCGATCTGGTGCCAGGGGTTCAGCGAACCGGAAAGCGGATCGGACCTCGCCTCCCTCCAGACGCGCGCGGTGCGGTGCGGCGATCACTGGGAGATCACCGGGCAGAAGATCTGGACCTCCTACGCCGGCATGGCCGACTGGTGCGTCCTCGCCGCCCGGACGGGCGCCAAGGACAGCGGCCGGCGGGGCATCTCGCTCTTCCTGATCCCGATGGACCGCGACGGCATCACGGTCCGGCCGCTCCGCGCCATGCTCGGTCCGCACCACCTCAACGAGTGCTTCTTCGACTCCGTCGTCGCGACCGACGGCGAGATGCTCGGCGAGCTCGGCGCGGGCTGGAGCGTCATGAAGGAGGCTCTCGCCCACGAGCGCGTCGGCATCGCCAGGTACGCGCGCTGCGAACGGCTGCTGTGGTTGCTGCGGGACGTGCTCCGCCACGAGTGGGCGGAGCACGACGAAGGGGTCAGAAACGCCTGGGCCAGCGCTCTGGTCCAGGTCCGGGTGGCGCGCCTGCTGGCCTATCGCGTCGTCGAGCGCCAGAAAGGGAACAAGATGGTCGACCTGGAAGCCAGTCAGGCGCGGATCGCGTCCACCACATGTGATCAACAGGTGGCCGAGGTGATGTCTCAGCTTCTCGGGCCGCGTTCCCTCCTTGGTCCGGCGGCCGGCGCACCGTCGCACGGCGCGTTCGAAGACCACTGGCGGTACGCCCAGGCCGCGACGGTCGCATCCGGAACGATCGAGATTCAGCGCGAGATCGTGTCGCGTGAGCTGCTCGGCCGCCAGGCGGTGGGCTGATGCGGATGGAACTGCCGGAAGCGGCACTGGACTTCGGACGCGTCGCCGACAGCGCGCTGCGCAGCGCAGGAGGCGTGGATCTGGCGCGTGGCGCGGAGTCGGACCGGCGTCCCGCGGCCAGAGCGGAGGAGTGCCTGGCGAGTATCGGGCTGTACGACATCGACCCGCGCAGCGGTCTCGACGATGCCGTCGCCGCTGCTGAGCTGTGCCGGGTGGGCGGGAGCCACGCCGTGCCGTTCCCCTTGGTCGGGGTCCTGCTCCGGACGTCCGCCGGGACGCCTTTCTCGCTCGTCGACGCCCGCCATCCCATCATCGACCATGCCCAGGCCGCCGGGACCTGGACGGCCGCGACCCTCGGGGGAGACCTGTTCGACGCGGAGCCCGCCGCCGCCGTGGACTCGAAGGTCGCACCGTTCGCGATGACGGTTCGGCTGCGGCCCGTGGCGGGCGGCGCGGCGTCCGTGCTTGACCGGCGGCTCGGCCTGGTGCTCGGGGCCTACCACCTGCTCGGGATCGGGCAGCGGGCACTCAGGCTCGCGATCGAGCACACCAAGGTCCGCAACCAGTTCGGTCACCCCCTCAGCGACTTCCAGGTGATCCGGCACGGCCTGGCCGATCTGTCCGTCGGGCTGGAGGGCTTGGACCTGCTGTGCCGCTTCAGCCTGTGGAGCACGTTCACGGACAACTCCCCATCGCTGGTCGACGCCCTGAGCGTGCGCCTGGAGGCGCAGCGGGTCGTCAAGCACACGCTTCGCACGACGCAGCAGTTCCACGGCGCGTCCGGCTTCGCCGACGAGTACGACATCTCGATTCTCGTGCGCCACGCCCAGCCGGGACTGCGGCTCCCCACGGACCGAGGGGCGACGCTCGCGTTGCTGCGTACCGCCATCGAGGAGTTCGGTTTCACCGGGTCCTTCCACCTCGCGGAAGAGCAGGCCGCGCGCTGAGTCGGTCCGCACTTCGTGTGACGCCTCCTCGCCGTACCAGGGCGGCGCTCCTGTCAGGTTGATCGCTCAACGACAGGTACCCGCGTAGGGGTTCCCGCTGCCCGGGATCTCAGCCGGTGCAACATCCCACCTGGCTTAGTTCGATGTAGTTCGCTGGAGAAAGGTGGACAACTGTGGATTCGTTCCACGCGGAACTTGCTCGGGTATGCGCCGAGCTGGAGACGCCGCTCTTCGGAGTGACGGGTGACAGCAACCTGTTCTTCGTCGACTCGTTCGTGCGGCGCGGGGGACACTATGTCGCCGTGACCCACGAGGGTGCCGCGGTGCTGATGGCGGCGGGGTACGCCAGTGTCTCGGACCGTGTGGGCCTTGCCAGCATCACGCAGGGGGCCATCACCAACACCGTCACGGCGCTCGCCGACGCGACGCGGTCCCATCTGCCGCTCGTGCTGTTCGCGGGGGAGACGCCATCCTGGGACGACGACAACGTGCAGTGCGTCCCCACGGACGAGATCGTGCGCTCGTCCGGAGCGGAGTATCTGAGGCTCGCACAGTTGGAGGACGCGGACGACGTTCTCTCCCTCGCGTTCCGTCGCGCCCGCCGCTCCGCGCGGCCCGTCGTCGTGGGCATCCCCACCGACTACGCGCACGAGCCCTGCTCCCTGTCCGGGGGCCTGTCCGAGATCGCGCGGGCGGACCGGTCCGACGCGGAGGTCCTGCCCACCCGAGAGGCGGTCCGGACGGCGGCGGACGTGCTCCTGCGGGCGCGTCGCCCGCTCATCCTGGCGGGGCGCGGGGCAACCGACGAAGCGGACCGCGCCGCGATGCTCGCCCTCGCCCGTCGCCTGGGCGCTCGGGTGGCGACGACGCTCCGAGCGAAGGAGCTGTTTCGCGGCGAACCCGCCGACCTCGGGATCTTCGGGGGCCTCCGGGCCGGCCGGTCGGCCGCGTACTTCGACGCGGCCGACGTGATCGTGGCCATGGGGGCGAGTTTGAACTCCTACACCACCTCCCAGGGAGCCGCGACACACGGCAAGCACGTCGTCCACATCGACACCGATGCGGCGAAGGCCCACTCCACACCTTCCATTCACGGCAGCGCGGCACCGACGGCGCGGGCACTGCTGGAGGAGTTGGCGGCGCGAGGCATCGATTCCGACCGGCCGCTCTGGGATACCGCCGGTCCCGCCGAGGCCGGACCGGCCGGCTCGGAGACCTCCGCCGAGATGTCCGGCGACCGGCGTCCCGACACGGTCGAGTACATCGAGAGCCTCGAACTGCTGGATTCGCTGCTTCCCCCAGATCGCCTGCTGACCGTCGACGGCGGCCGGATCTTCTTTGAATCGGTGCGGCGCATCTCGGTCGCGTCTCCGAGAGATTACGTGCACACGATGAGCATGGGATCGATCGGGCTCGGTCTCAGCCTGGCGATGGGGGCCTCCCTCGCTGACCCGGCCCGGCTCTCCGTCCTGGTCAGTGGTGACGGGGGCTTCATGCTCGGAGGTCTGTCCGAGTTCACGACGGCTGTCCGCCGGCGACTCAAGCTGCTCGTCGTCGTGTTGAACGACGGCTGTTACGGGGCGGAGCACCACCATTTCGTCAAGCGGGGTCACGATCCCGCCACCTCCTACTTCGACTGGCCGGACTTCGCCCCGGTCGCGCGAAGCCTTGGGGGACACGGGGTGGAGGTCCGTCAACTCGCGGACTTCCAGCGCGTCGCGGACGCGATCGCGGCCGAAACCTGGCCGCTTCTGGTCGACTTCAAGCTCGATCCGAACCGGATCCCGATGGAGTTCCACCGGACCCCTCCCGCTGCGCGCACAGGAGGGCACCCGTGAGAATCGGCATGCCCATCAACTACGCGCGCGACTTCCACCAGACGGTCGAGGGTTTGCGAGAGTACGAAGAAGGCGGTCTGGATGTCGTCTTCTTACCCGAGGCCTACACCTTCGACGCGGTGAGCCAGCTGGGTTACATCGCCGCGAAGACCTCGACCTTGCGTCTCTGCTCTTCGATCCTCAACATCTACTCCCGCACACCGACGTTGCTGGCGATGACTGCCGCTGGACTCGACTACGTCTCGGGTGGGCGCTTCATGATGGGCATCGGTGCGTCCGGTCCCCAGGTGATCGAGGGCTTTCACGGGCTACGGCACGACGCCCCGTTGGCACGGACCCGCGAGGTGGTGGAGATCTGCCACCAGGTTTGGCGGCGCGAGCCGGTGGAATTCCACGGCACGTACCACGACATCCCCCTCTCAACGGAGAAGGGCGGCTCGGGACTCGGAAAGCCGCTTAAGCTCATCAATCACCCGGTGCGCGACCGGATCCCCGTCATGCTGGCCGCCCTTGGGCCGAAGAACGTCGAACTGGCCGCCGAGTTGTTCGATGGCTGGGAGCCACTCTTCTACTTTCCGGAACGGGCGGGAGAGGCGTTCGCCGACGCGCTGCGAGCAGGTCGATCGAAGCGGTCGGCGGAGTTGCCCCCGCTGGACGTCATCGTCGATGCCAAGGTGCTCATAAGCGAGGACGACGCCGAACTGGCCGCAGGCCGGCAGCAGGTGCGCGAGCACCTGGCGCTGTACATCGGTGGCATGGGAGCGAAGGGAAAGAACTTCTACAACGACCTCGCCGGGCGCTTCGGGTTCGCCGACGCCGCCGCCGAGGTTCAGGAGCTCTTCCTGGCCGGCCGCAGGAAGGAGGCGGCGGCCGCGATACCGCGGCGACTCGTCGACGGCGTCGCGCTCGTCGGCGCTCCCGGTTGGGTGGCCGAACGACTGGCCGCGTTCGCCGAGTCCGGCGTCACCACGCTCAACGCCACTCCGCTCGCCGCCACCCACCAGCGCCGCGTCGAGGACATCACCGCTCTGCGAAGGTACGTGGGGTGAATTTTCGTACCGGGCCAAAACGCCCCCGTGACGGTTCTGAGCCGTGGTCTGGCTGAGTCCACTGTTCGAGTTTGCCCGCCACATTGACGCGATCGCCATCGGCCACGGCGCCGAAGGGGGCTGAACGCACGGTCCCCCTGCGTGTGCTTCGTGTGGCACGGCGGCGGCCATCTGGGAAGCTGAACCGCCGCCGCGCCGTGCTCAGCCGTTCTCCGAAGCCCGCGCCGCCGGTAGGTAGGTACGCAGGTGCCGGGCGGTGAGCGAGTCACCCGTGGAGACCAGGTCCGCGGGAGTGCCGGTGAAGACCACCCGGCCGCCGTCGTGGCCGGCACCCGGGCCGAGGTCGATGATCCAGTCGGCGTGGGCCATCACCGCCTGGTGGTGCTCGATGACGATGACCGTGTTGCCGTCGTCGACCAGCCGGTCCAGCAGGGCCAGGAGCTGGTCCACGTCCGCCAGGTGCAGGCCGGTGGTCGGCTCGTCCAGCACGTACGTGGTGGCCTTCTCCGCCATCCGGATGGCCAGCTTGAGCCGCTGCCGCTCGCCGCCGGACAGGGTGGTGAGCGGCTGGCCCAGGCTGAGGTAGCCCAGGCCCACGTCGGCGAGTCGGTTCAGGACGGCGCGGGCCGGGCCGGAGGCGAAGAAGTCGCGGGCCTCGGCCACCGACATGGCCAGCACCTCGCTGATGTCCTTGCCGCGCAGCTTGTGGGTGAGCACCTCGGGGGTGAACCGCTTCCCCTCGCACTGCTCGCACACCGACGCCACCCCGGCCATCATCGCCAGGTCGGTGTAGACCAGGCCGATGCCCTTGCAGTTCTGGCAGGCCCCCTCGGAGTTCGCGCTGAACAGGGCGGCCTTGACCCCGTTGGCCTTGGCGAAGGCGGTACGGATCGCATCGAGCAACCCGCTGTAGGTGGCCGGGTTGCTGCGGCGCGACCCCCGGATCGGGGCCTGGTCGACCACCGCGACGTCGTCCCGGAGGGGGAGCGAGCCGTGGATCAGCGAGCTCTTGCCCGAGCCGGCGACGCCGGTGACCACGGTCAGCACGCCCAGCGGGATGTCGACGCTCACGTCCTTCAGGTTGTGCAGGCGGGCGCCGGTGATGGACAGCTGCCCGCTGGGCTGCCGTACCTTCTCACGCAGGCGGGCCCGGTGGTCCAGGTGGCGGCCGGTCAGGGAATCCGACGCGCGCAGCCCGGCCACGTCGCCGGTGAAGCAGATCCGCCCGCCGGACGAACCGGCCCCGGGACCGAGGTCGACCACGTGGTCGGCGATCTCGATCGTCTCCGGCTTGTGCTCGACCACCAGGACCGTGTTGCCCTTGTCGCGCAGCCGGAGCAGCAGGCCGTTCATCCGCTCGATGTCGTGCGGGTGCAGGCCCACCGTGGGCTCGTCGAAGACGTAGGTGACGTCGGTCAGGCTGGAGCCGAGATGCCGGACCATCTTCACCCGCTGGGCCTCGCCTCCGGACAGGGTGCCGGATTCGCGGTCCAGGCTCAGGTAGCCCAGGCCGATCTCGACCAGCGAGTCCAGGGTGTTGCGCAGGGTGGCGATCAGCGGTCGTACCGACTCGTCCTCGATGTCCCGGACGAAGTCGGCCAGGTCGCTGATCTGCATGGCGGCGCAGTCGGCGATGTTGCGGCCGTTGATCTTCGAGCCCAGTGCGGCGGGGTTGAGCCTGGTGCCGCCGCACGCCTGGCAGCTGGTGAACGTCACGGCCCGGTCCACGAACGCCCGGATGTGCGGCTGCATGGACTCGCGGTCCTTGGCGAGGTAGAGCCGCCGCACCTTGACCAGGAGCCCCTCGTAGGTGGTGTTCATGGTGCCGATCTTGATCTTGGTGGCGGGTCTGTGCAGGAAGTCCTCCCACTGGGCCGGGGTGTAGTCCTTCAGCTTGACGTCGCGGTCGAAGAATCCGGAGTGGGCTATCGACTGCCAGTACCACGAGTCCACATTGAAGTTCGGGGCGGTGATCGCTCCCTCGTTGAGCGAGAGGTCGACGTCGACCAGCTGGGAGACGTCGACGTCCGACACCCGGCCGAGTCCCTCGCACTTCGGGCACATGCCCTCGGCGCTGTTGAAGCTGAACGCGGTCGAGGTGCCGACGTGCGGGGTGCCGATCCGGCTGAAGACGATCCGCAGCATCGTCTGCGCGTCGGTCGCCGTGCCGACCGTGGAGCGGGAGTTGGCGCCCATCCGCTCCTGGTCGACGACGATCGCCGCGCTCAGGTTGCGCAGGGCGTCGACGTCGGGCCGGCCGAGGCTCGGCATGAACGACTGGACGAAGGCGGTGTAGGTCTCGTTGATCAGCCGCTGCGACTCCGCGGCGATGGTGCCGAAGACGAGGGAGGACTTTCCGGAGCCGGATACCCCGGTGAAGACGGTGAGCCGGCGCTTGGGAATGTCCAGCGAGACGTCGGCCAGGTTGTTCTCCCTGGCGCCGCGGACCTCGATCACGTCGTGGCTGTCCGCGGCGGCCCGGCCGTGCCGCGTGTCGTGGTCGTCGGTGGGGGTGGGGCTGGAGGGGAACACTGACCTTCTCCCTTGATATCCTTAGGGTGTAAAGAGATAGCCCGGTAAAGTTAGTTTATGCCGTAAGGAGTGGCAAGTTGGTCGTCTTCGCCGGACAGGGCGACGCGCGCCGTTCGATGGCACTGCTGTGGCATACCTCGAGGTCGGAAGAGGGGCGCCCCGGCCCCAAGCCCGGTCTGAGCGTGGATGTGATCGTGGATACGGCCATCGCCGTCGCCGACTCCGAGGGGATGGCCGCGCTCTCCATGCGCGCGGTGGGTGAACGGCTCGGCCGCACCGCCATGGCCCTCTACACCTACGTGCCCAGTAAGAGCGAGCTGGTCGACCTGATGTACGACCGGGCCCTGGCCGAGTTGCCCACCTCCTATGAGCTGGGGGCGGGCTGGCGGGCGGCCGTGACCTCCTGGGCCGAGGAGGCCTGGGCGTTCTACCTGCGCCACCCGTGGGTGCTGCAGGTCTCGCAGGCGCGCCCGGTGCTGGGCCCCAACGAGTACGTCATGCTGGAGACGGCGCTGCGCATCCTCCGCGAGACGGGCCTTACGGCCGGGGTGCTGCGGCGCCTCGTCGGGGTGCTGTTCCACTTCGTGCGCGCGGCGGCGCAGACGGTCACGGAGTCGCGCCAGGCCCCGGGGGCGACCGGGATGTCCGACGAGGAGTGGTGGTACGCCCGCTCGGCCCTGCTGGAGGAGGTCGCGCCGGACTTCGCCGAGCGGTTCCCGACGCTGACCTGGCTCGACAGCGAGGGTGCCTACCAGTCCGAGGACGAGAGCGTGCCCTACCTGGAACAGGAGGCGAAGGAGACCTTCGCGGCCGGTCTCGCCGTCCTCCTGGACGGCATCGAGGCGGCCGTGAACAGGGCCGGCGTACGAGCACTTCCATGATCCGCAGGGCGTGCGGGGCCCTGGTGGCACGGCCCGGCTGACCGATCCTCGCCACGGCAGGGTCCGCGGGGCAGGGGCCTAACGGGCGTCGGGGCCGAAGGCCCGCAGGAACGTGTGGACGGCGGCGCGGGCCACGGCTCGCAGTTCGGCGTCGCCGACCTGGCGGGTTCCCAGCCGGGACCTGGCCTCCATCGGGCCGGTGAGCAGGGCGTTGAACTGTTCGGCCGCCTGTGCCGGGTCGATCGCGTGCAGGCGACCGGCGAGCGTGAGCCGGGCCAGCCGGTCGGTCAGGGCCTGGGCGACGCGCTCGGCCGCGCGTCCCTGGACGATGTCGAGCAGGTCGGGGAACTGGTTGAGCTCCGCCGAGAGCAGCCGCCGCAGTGCCCAGGAACGATCGTCGCAGTAGCACTGGAGCAGGCTGTGGCCGACCTCCTCCAGCATGGCGCGTGGCTCGCCGTGCTCGGTGAGCCGCTCCAGTACGGCCAGGTTCCTGGCCAGCGCCCTGTCGGCCTGAGCGGTGATCGCCTGGCGTAGCAGGGTCTCCTTGTCGCCGAAGTGGTTGTACACGGTGGCCTTGGCGACGCCCGCCTCGGCGGCGATCATGTCCACCCCGGCCTGGGCGTACCCCTGGCGGGCGAACACCGTGAACGCGGCATCCAGGATCGCCTGCCGCTTGTCGATGCGTCCGCGCGCGACGGAGGGGCTGACGGAGGAGCTCTGGTCGGCCGAGATTCCGCTCATAGGCCGCATCATACTTCCCAAACCACCCGATTGGACTAATCGGTCTGGTTTTTTAGACTAGATTGACTAAGACTCATGGGTCTCTTAATTTGGTCTCACTGGTCTAGTTCGTTGTGATCGAAGCGGAGAGAACCCATGACAGAACCGCGAGACGACCGGCTGGATCCGGCACTGCTGCGGCTGATCGGCGTGATTTTGCTCGGCGGGCTGCTGGGCATCCTCAACAGCACGATGGCCGCCGTCGCCACCGACACCCTGGCCGCCGCCTTCGACACCTCGCTGAGCACGATCGGCTGGGCCTCCACCGGTTTCCTGCTGGCCGTCACGGCCACCATCCCCTTCGCCACCTGGGCCGTCGACCGGTTCGGCGGCAGGCGGCTCTGGCTGATCGGCCTCCTGCTGTTCCTGGCCGGATCGCTCGCCTCCGGGCTGGCCTGGGACGTCGGCAGCCTGATCGTCTTCCGCGTCGTCCAGGGCCTCGGCGCCGGCCTCCTCGACCCGCTCGTGCTGGTCCTGCTGGCCCGGGCCGCAGGTCCGCATCGCGCGGGACGCGTGATGGGCCTGATGGGCGTGGTCCTCTCCCTCGGCCCGGTCCTCGGGCCGATCCTGGGCGGCGCCATCCTCCAGGGACTGCAGCGGCGATGGATGTTCCTGCTCAGCGTGCCCGTCGGCGTCATCGCCCTGCTGCTCGCCCTGCGCGTGCTGCCCACCGACCCGCCGGCCGAGCGGCAGCCGCAGGTCCGGCTCGACGTCATCGGCCTGGCCCTGATCGGTCCGGGCTTCGCGGCGCTCATCCTGGCCCTGTCGCAGACGGCCGAGCAGGGCACGTTCACCGCCTGGCAGGCGCTCAGCCCGCTGGCCGCCGGTGCCGCGCTGCTGATCGGCTACACGATCCACGCGTTCCGCACCCGGCGCACGCCACCCCTGATCGACCTGCGACTGTTCGCCGGCCGCGGTTTCACCGCGAGCGTCACCATCATGGGCCTGGGCGGCCTCGCGAACTTCGCCGTCTTCTTCGCGCTGCCGCTGTACTACCAGCAGGCGCACGGGTACGGCGTGTTCGCCGCCGGGCTGCTGATGGCGCCCGTGGGCCTCGGCGGCTCCATCGCCATGCCGCTGGCCGGACGGCTGTCGGACCGGCTCGGCGCTCGCGGGCTGGCGGGCGGCGGCGCGCTCGTGGCCGCCCTCAGCGCGCTGGCCTTCACCCAGATCGGAGCGGAAACCCCCGAGGTGTGGCCCGTGCTGGGCGCCCTCACCATCGGCCTGGGCATGGGCTTCTTCAGCGCCCCCACGATGGGATCGCTGTATCGCACACTGCCCGCCCCGATGGTGGCGCAGGGCAGCTCGGTGCTCTACATGCTCAACCAGCTCGGCGCCGCGATCGGGGTCGCCGTCGTCACGCTCATCCTGCAGACCGCCGACGACGCGACAGCCGGCTTCCACGGCGTCTTCTGGTTCACCGTCACCGTGATCGCGGTCATCCTGGCCGCCATCCCGCTCCTGCCGGGCCGGCCCCGGGCACAGCTCGTACCGGAGACGCCATCACCGGTGCCCTCTCCATCCAGGCGGAGCTGAGCCCGGCGTCGGGACGGCCCGGTCGTGGACCGGGCCGTTCCCCTCCTCCCGGACCCCTCGGGGCCCGGGCGCCGGTGGTGCGGCCGGCGAGCCCGGGACCGTCCCGGAGCTCAGCTGAACATCGCCTCCATGGTCTCGTGTGACTGCTCCTTCTTCGCGTCGGACTCGCTGCCCCAGCAGGTGTTGAGGATGATCCGGGTGCGGTCCTCCGACAGCGGGACCGTGCGGTGCAGCGTCGTGTCGGAGCGCAGGAAGTAGATGTCGCCGCTCTGGTGGGCGTAGGTGCTGATCGGGTAGCGGATGAGGTGGTCGTGGACCCGGGGGTCCTCCTTCACCCAGTTGGTGTGCGGAACGCACTGGAGCATGCCGCCGTACTCGCTGCTCGGCGCCTCCAGGATCCAGATGAGGGTGAAGCTGAAGTCGCCCCAGTGCCAGCCGTGGGTGTCGCCCTGCTTCTCCTGGCGGATGATGACGTACTTCTCCTCGTCCCAGGGGCAGTTGACGACGGGTTCGTTCGCCAGCCGGCCCAGGAAGCCCTTGAGGGCGGGGGAGTCGTAGAGCTCCGGGATCAGGGAGCTGTCGCCGGCGATGGACTGCTGGCTGACCGTGCTCATCTTGCGCGGGGAGTTGCTGGTCTCCTTGAGGTTGATGTCGATCCGGCGCGCGTGCAGGTCGAGCAGGCGCTCCACCTCGTCCGAGACGAGATCCTTGACCTCCTCGGAGACCACATTCCGCAGTTTGACGTAGCCGTTCCTGCGGAAATCATGGGAGAATCTGCGGATTTCCCAGGGGTCCTGAAAGGTCTTTTCGAGATGCTCCGCGATCCGGTCGTCGAGTGAGAGCGTCCCGAGGCCGGTCTCGTAGTCGTGAGTCGGCATACGGTTTCTCCTCCGTGGTTATCGAGGTTTCCAGAACCGTAACACGCGAGTGGTGTCCGCAATTGGCGTGCGTTGTCCGCCCCGTTCCCCTGTGAAAGCATGAGCGGATTCCATCCGATCGGCTTCAGCGATTACTCGGACTACGCAGGGACGAGCGTCATGAACACCAAAGTCACATTCGTCGAGCTGTCTGCATTCGAGGCCATCCTGCCCCTTGCCTCCGGTTACATGCAGGCTTACGCACAGCACGATCCGGAGGTGGGGTCGCGATGTGATTTCGAGATCTTCTCCGCCCCGGTGTCCGCGGACAGAAATGAGGTGATCGCAGAACTCCTGGAAAAGCGCAGCGACGTCTACGCCATCAGTTGCTACATCTGGAACATCGGATTCGCGCGCGCGGTGCTGGCCGCGCTGTACGAGCGGCTCCCGGCGGCCCGGTTCATCCTCGGCGGTCCCCAGGTCATGCTGCACGCCGAGGAGTACGTCGCCCCCGAACAGGAGAACGTCGTCGTCTGCAACGGCGAGGGCGAGAAGACGATGCTGCAGTACCTGCGCCAGGTGATCGGCGGCGACCCCGACTTCTCGGCCGTCGACGGGATCAGCTTCTGGCGGTCGGGGGAACTCGTCACCACCGAGGCCGCCGAGCGGGTGCGTGACCTGATGGAGGTGCCCTCGCCCTTCACCTCCGGCGTCTTCGAGGAGGGCAAGTACACCACCGCCATCCTGGAGACCAACCGCGGATGCCCGTTCAGCTGCGGTTTCTGCTTCTGGGGCGCGGCGACCAACGACAAGGTCCACAAGTTCGAGGACCAGCGGGTCCGCGACGACATCACCTGGATCAGCAAGCACGACTTCGTGTCGATCTTCATCGCGGACGCCAACTGGGGCATGGCCCCGCGCGACGTGGAACTGACCCGCCACCTGGTGGAGTGCAGCGAGGAGAACGGCTACCCGGTGATGGTCTCGATGGCCGCGGCCAAGAACAAGCCCGACCGGATGGCCGAGATCACCGAGATCCTCGTGCAGGGAGGACTGCTGACCAGCCAGCCCATCTCCCTGCAGTCGATGAGCTCCAGGACCCTGGAGTTGGTCGACCGCTCGAACATCAAGCCCGCGACCTACACCGAGTTGCAGAGAACGCTCAGGGAGAAGCGCATCAGCTCCTACATCGAGCTGATCTGGCCGCTTCCCGGAGAGACTCTGGAGTCATACAAGGAGGGAATCGCGGAACTGTGCCGGCTCCGTGCCGACACGCTCATCGTCTATCCGCAACTCCTGCTGCACAACACCTCGATATACGCCAAACGGGAGCTTCTCGGAGTGCAGGTGGAACGCGTTCCCAGTGATGTCACGGAAGCCGACGTGGTGGTCGGCACCAACTGGGTAAGCCGCACGGAGTGCGAGCGCGGCACCTGGTTCTACTACGCCGTCCACTCGCTCTACAACCTACGCGGCCTGTATTACCTCGCCAATTATCTGGAGAGGTCCGGAATAAGGCGGCTGGAGGATTTCTTCACCGACGCCGCGACGTATTTCGAGAGCCGTACCGACACCGAGGTCGCCAGTTTCTTCCGCGATTCCGTGCAGAAACTCTGGAACTACGACTTCCATAATTTCGGGATGGTCGCGCACCTCGTCCTGCACTCGCACCGCGAGGAGTTCGACGGGCTGCTCGTCGACTTCGCCCGCGGTCAGTCCTGGTGGCGGGACGCCGGGGCACGGGCCGCGTTCGAGCTCGACCTGCTGGCCAGGCCCTACATCTACCTGGCCAGGCCCAAGCCGCCGGGCTACGACTTCACCGAGCTGCGCGTCGAGCCGCACGGCAGGACGGCCTCGGTCGTCGACATGCCCGCCGACCTGGCCGCCCTCCTCATCGACCTCGACGTGACCGGCCTGGAGGCCGGCCAGGAGCACCTCACCCGGCTGGTGCTCGACCACCCGCGCGGGCGGAAGCTGCCGTTCATGCCCGAGCGCAGCCTGGAGCACAACGCCTCCTACTGCCAGGGCATGGTGCTGCGGCTGCGGGAGTATCTGCCCACCTGGCGGCCGGAGTCCGAGGTCGCCGCGCTGCCGGGCCGCCGCTGAGCCGCCCGGCCGGGCCGCGGAGGGCTCGCGCATGACGAGGGCCGTGAGGATCATCCTCACGGCCCTCGTCCTGCGCGGGCATCCCGCCCGGCGGGATGCCCGCTGGCTCAGACCCCGGCCTTCGCCTCGGCCTTGACCGACGCGCCGTCCACCGCCTCGGCGAAGTCGGCGAGCACCGGGTTCTCGAACAGCACTCTGATCGGCACGTTCACGGTGAACGTCTCCCGTACCCGGGTGATCACCTGCGCGGCCACCAGGGAGTGACCGCCGATCTCCAGGAAGTCGTCCTCCCGGGCGACTCGCCTGAGCTTCAGCACCTCGGCCCAGATCACCGCGATCGTCTGCTCCGTCGGCGTCCGCGGCGCGTCGAAGTCGTCCTCGCCGCCCCCGTCGCCGTCCAAGCCACCCGAGCCGGGCTCCGGCAGTGCCTGGCGGTCCACCTTGCCAGAGGAGGTCAGCGGCATTGCGTTCAGCGTCAGGTAGGAGGCGGGCAGCATGTACGCGGGCAGCGAGCCCTGCAGGAACCGGTGCAGCTCGCCGGTCAGGCCGCTGCGGTCGGCGATGATCCTGGAGGCGTCGTCGAGCACGACGTAGGCGACCAGCCGGTCGTCGCGCGCGACGACCGCCGCCTCGCGGACGCCCGGGTAGCGGGTGATCGCCGCCTCGATCTCGGCCGGTTCCACCCGGAAACCGCGGATCTTCACCTGCGCATCGACCCGGCCCACGTACTGCAGCCGGCCATCGGGCAGGTAGCGGACCAGGTCACCGGTGCGGTAGAGCCGCGCCCCCGGAGGGCCGTACGGATCGGGCATGAACGACCGCGCGGTCATGCCGGGCCTGCCCCGGTAGCCGTGGGCCAGACCGGCGCCGCCGACGTACAGCTCCCCGGGCACACCGGCCGGGAGCGGGTTGAGCCGGCGGTCCATCACGTAGGTCCTGAAGTTGGCCAGCGGCCGGCCGATCGGCGGGGCGTACGCCGCGGCGGGGTCGCACGCGCCCATCGTGGCGCACACGGTCGTCTCCGTCGGCCCGTAGGCGTTGACGAACCTGCGGCCCGGCCCCCAGGTCCGCACCAGCCCGGTCGGGCACTGCTCGCCCGCGACCACCATCAACCTGACCGTGCCCAGCTCGTCGCCCCTGAGCGTGCTGAGGAACGTCGGCGGGAAGGTGGCCGCGGTCACGCCCTGGTCGCTGATGACCTTCGCCGTCTCCTGCGGGGTCATGGCCGAGGGGTCCAGCACGCACAGCGCCGACCCGTTCGGCAGCGCCATCGTGATCTCCCAGATCGAGGCGTCGAAGCTGAGCGAGGCGAAGAGCGCCACCCGGTCGTCGGGCGTCAGGGAGAACTCCCGCGACAGGGCCGAGGCGAGGTTGCTCACGCCGCGGTGCGGCACCTCCACCCCCTTGGGACGGCCGGTCGATCCAGAGGTGTAGATGAGGTAGGCGGTGGCGTCGGGCGCGGGCGTCACGCCGGGGCTGGTGACCGGCTCCTCCGCCTCGATCGCGCTCCACCCGGTGTCCAGCTCGACCGTGCGCACCCGGCCGCCGCGCACCCGGCCGGCGTGCTCGGCCACGGTCAGGACCAGCCCGGTTCCGCTGTCGTCCAGGATGTGGCCGAGCCGGTCGGGCGGCAGCGCCGGGTCCAGCGGCAGGTAGACACCGCCGGACTTGACGGTGCCGAGGAAGGCGACGAGCGCCTCGGCCGAGCGGCCGGTCATCGAGCCGACGACCTGGCCTGGCCGCACCCCGTCACGGATCAGCCGGTGGGCCACCCGGTTGGCGCGCTCGTCCAGCTCACGGTAGGTCAGCCGCCGCTCGCCGCAGAGCACCGCGAGCGCGTCGGGGGCGGCGGCGGCGCGCGCCTCGAACAGCGCGCCGATGCTCGCCCCCTCGTCGAAGGGGGTCTCGGTACGGTTCCACTCGGCGACCACCAGCCGCAGTTGCTCGGCGTCCAGCAGGGACAGGCGCGAGATGGGCCGGGTGGGGTCGCCCACGGCGTCGGTCAGGAGCGTGACGTACTGCTCGGCCCTGGTCCTGGCGCCGGACGCGTCGAACAGGTCGAGCGCGTAGCGCACCTCGCCCTCCAGCGAGCCGGGCACCAGGACCAGCGCCAGATCCGAGGCCAGCGGGAAGCGGTCCGCCACCAGCTCCGAGGTCCGCACGCCAGGCAGTCGCAGCGCGCTCCAGGCCGGGGCCGTCTGGTCGAACTCCGCCTGGTAGAGCGGCCGCACACCGCTGGAGGCGTCCAGCCGCAGTTCCTCGGCGAGCCGGTGCGCCGGGTAGGAGCCGTGCGCGGCCGCCCCGTCGAGCGCGTCACGCACCCGCGCGACGACGGTGGCGAACGACGGGTCGCCCTCGCAGCCGATCCGGATCGGGAACACCGGGGCGCGGCCGTCGCCGGGCACGGGTACGCCGACCACGACCTCGTCCTGTCCCGACCAGCGGCACAGCGCGACGGCCCAGGCGGCCAGGGTGACGGCCCGGGTGTCGGTGCGGGGAGTGGCCGCCTCGGCCTGCCCCGACCAGCGCGACAGCGCCATCGCCCGCGCGGCCTGGGTGACGGCTCCGTTGCCGGTGCCGGACTCGCGCGCGAGGGCCTCGACCCGCGCGGCCGTCTCCGGCGGGACGCCGAAGGTCACCCGGGCGCCCGTGAGGCCGGGTACGGCGGGACGGCCGCGGTCGGCGGGCAGGTCGAGGACGGGGGGCGTGCCGTCGAGCCGGTCACGCCAGTAGGCGAGATCGGCGGCGTCGCCGGCCTCCGGGAAGGACGCGGCGTGACCGTTCGAACCGGCCGCGGGGGAGGTGTCGCCGGCGGCGCGTCCGCCGGGGGACGCGTCAAGGGGGCCGTGGCCGCCTGCGGAGATGCCGTTGGACGGGTGCCCGTTGCGAGGGACGCCGTCGCGAGCGGCGGCGGAGGAGCCGGCCGCGCTCTCGTAGGCCCGGGAGATCTCCCCGGCGAGACCGGCCAGGACGCGCTCGTCGGCCACCAGCCGGTGCGCCGTCATGACGAGCGCGTGGTCGTCGTCGGCCAGCCGGGCCAGGGCGATCCGGAGCGGCGGCCCTGCTTCGAGGTCGAGGCCGCGGTTGGCCTGCTCGGAGACCAGGCGCGCCAGCGATTCCTCGCGGCGGCCCGGTTCGTGCCTGCCCAGTTCCACCGGCCGGGGAACGGCGACGGGCGTGGTGCCGGGCTCGGGACCACCCGGCAGTGCCGGCCGTAGGTCCTCGCGCGCCTCCAGCACGTCCTCCAGCGCGGCGGTCAGGGCCTTCTCGTCCAGAGACCCGCGTAGCCGCGCGGCGAGGGTGACCTGGTCGGTGTGGTCACCGGCGGGTTTTGCCCGGTAGGACCTCCACTCGCTCTCCTGGATCGGCGACATGTCCGGCATGAGGTGCTCCAATCAGTGCCCTGCGTGGTCGAGTTCGAGATGGACGGGGACGCGGTCGACGCCCCACATGAGGTTCGAGCGCAGCCGCTTGACCGGCCCGGTGAGTTCCATATGGGCCACCCGGCGGGTCAGCTCCTCCAGCAGCACGCGTAGTTCGAACCTGGCCAGCGCCGCACCGATGCACAGGTGCCTGCCGAGGCCGAACGTGAGGTGCCGGTTGGGGGTGCGGCCGACGTCGAAGCGGCGCGCGTCGGGGAAGGCGTCCTCGTCGCGGTTGACGGCCGGGTGCCACACGCTGACCCGCTCACCGGCCCGGATGGTCTGCTCTCCGATCCTCGTGTCGCGCAGCGCGGTGCGCATGACGTTGAGGCTGGGGGCGGTCCAGCGCAGCACCTCCTCCACGGCGGTCGGGATGAGCGAGGGGTCCTCGCGCAGCCGCCGCCACTCGCCGGGGTTCTCCACCAGGGCGATGACGGCTCCCGCCGAGGCGTGCCTGGTCGTCTCGTTGCCCCCGGTGATGAGGCCGTTGATGTTGAGCAGGATCTCCTCGTCGGTGAGGGGCGTTCCGTCGATCCGGCCGCGGATCAGCACGCTGATCACGTCGTCGCCGAGGTCGCCGCGCCGTTCGGCCAGCAGGTCGGCGTAGTACGCGAAGATGTTGGCGTTCGCCTCGGCCTTCTCCGCGTCGGAGATGACGTCGTCGGAGGTGGCGGAGCCGAACGCGGTGCGCGTCCACTGGATCATCAGGTCCCAGTCGGCGCGGGGCACGCCCAGCAGCTCGCAGATGACCGAGAGCGGTAGCCTGCCCGCCACCGTGTCGACGAAGTCGAAGGAGTCCCTGGGCGCGTTCTCCTCCAGCATCCCGCCCACCGTCTCGCGCATCGCGCCTTCGAGGCGGCGTACCACCCGGGGAGTGAGCGCGGGGTTCATCACGTCGCGCAACTGGCTGTGGCGGCCGTCGGTGACGATGAGCATCTTGCCCGCGGCGGCGCGGGCGGCGGACTCGGTCTGCCCGACCTGCATTCCCCGCTCGGAGGTGAAATTCGTCTTGTCGAGATAGACGGCCACACCGTCGGCGTATTTGGTGAACGCCCAGAAACTCGGCCCCGCCGATCTGGAGTTCCAGAACATCGGCCGGTGCTCCTGCAGGTAATGCAGGACGCCGAGGCCCGAGTCGGGTGCCGTGTAGATGTCCGGATCGGCGAGATCCAGCTCGTTCAGATCAACCGTCGTGTCCACTGTCATGTGGAATTCCTCCGTGCGTACACATCGAAGATGTCCGTGTTCCTCAGCAGGGGATCCTGGCCGATGTCGACCTGGAATCCACGGCCGGTGAGATCGCCGCGTACGGACGCCAGCCTGCCGTCGATGTCATGGACCTGCATGACGATTTGGTCGACCGCGCCCCAGTCATCGGGGGCGATTCCATCCAGCACATCGCACTCGGCTTTCTCGACGTTGATTTTCAGCAGCCCTATACGGTGCACGCCCTCGGCGGCCATCACCTCTGAGATCGTCCGCACCCGGCACTCCTGCCTCTCCGTGACGTGCCTGCCCTCGGCCATGTCCGTCACGTCCTCGGGAGCGAACCCGCTGTTGGCCAGGAAAGTCCTGGTCACCTCCGCATCGTGGTCGACGTCGGTGTACATCCCGGACATCGCGGTGGTCTCCGGATAGACGGTGAGAGTCGCCGTTCCCGGGGTATGGGAGAGCGCGCAGTCGAACGCCTTGGCGTTCAGGCCGTGGGCGGCCAGATTCGCGCACAGTGCGTCGTAAAGCGGCCGGGCAGGCTCGAAGGCAAGAATTCGAGTGCCCGGACATTCCCAGTGAAACGCCAGCGCCGCGATTCCTATGTTAGCGCCCACGTCGAACACCGTCATTCCCGGCTCAAGGCGTACGTCGTGTCTGAAGTAACTTCTGTCGCCCACGATGCTGCGATACTGCAGGCTGGTCTCGGCGGGATTGAGCTGGAATACCACATGTCCGTCCGGCAGTGTCATCTGGCGTACCCGCTGATTGTTTTCCAGGATGTCTCTCCGCTGATTTCGCATATCATCACCCTTAACAAAAAGCTTATTCCAGTCAACCAGAGGTGAAACCCGACAGGGACGGAACGATCTTATGGACACGCAGAGAACAGAAGTCGGGGCGCCGGCGGAAAAGCCGCCCTCGCTCTGGCGCAATCCCGACTTCAACCGGCTCTGGGCCGGTCAGTCGATCTCGGTCCTCGGCTCCGAGCTGACCACCCTGGCCCTTCCGCTGACCGCGATCCTCATGCTGCAGGCCAGCTCCTTCGAGGTCGGTCTGCTCAACACCATGCGCACGATCGCCGCGCTGCTGCTGACGCTGATCGCCGGTGTGCTCATCGACCGCTACCGGCGCAGACCCCTCATGGTCGGCTCCGACATCGGGCGGGCCGCGGTCGTGGCCCTGATCCCGATCGCGGCCTTCGCCGGGTTCATGGACATGTGGGTGCTCTATGTGGTCGCCGTGGTGGTCGGTGGCCTCTCGGTGGTCTTCGAGATCGCCTACGCCGCCTACATGCCGACGCTGCTGAGCGAGGAGCAGCTGGTGGCCGGCAACAGCCGGATGGCGGCGACCGAGTCGGTGGGCGCCATCGCGGGCTCCAGCGCTGGAGGCGTGCTCATCGACCTGTTCCGGCCGGCGTACGTGATGCTGGGAGACGCGATCTCCTTCCTGGTCTCCGCCTTCGCCCTGTCGCGCATCCGTCACGTCGAGCCGCCCGTCGAGCGCCAGGACAGCGGCGGGCGCGGCGCCGTCGCGGCGATGCTCCACGACATCAAGCACGGCCTGAAGGTCACCTACCGCAACGCCTACGCCCGCCCGCTGATCCTCAACTCCGCCGGGGCGAACTTCGGGTCGATGATGATCCTGACCCTGTTCATCCTGTACGCGGCCAGGGAGCTCCAGCTGTCGGGCACCTGGATCGGCTTCATCTACGCGGTGGGCAGTATCGGCGGCGTCATCGGCGCCGTCTTCGCGGGCAGGCTGTTCGAGAAGCTCGGCTACGGGCGCGGCATCATGACCGCCCTGATCGCGTTCCGGGTGCTGTGCCTCACGCCGTTCGTGGCCGGTCCGCAGTGGCTGCAGATCACCCTGTTCTCGGCGATCTGGTTCGTCACGGTGTTCGGCGTGGTGGCCGGGAACATCGGCCAGCTCACGCTCTTCCAGTACGTGATCCCCAACCACCTGCGCGGCCGGGTCATCGGCGCGAGCCGCGCGGTCTACCTCGGCATCCTGCCGCTGGCCGCGATGCTGGCCGGGGTGCTGGGCGAGCTGATCGGGGTCAAGCCCGCCATCTACGCCGGTGCCGCGTTCCTGCTGCCCTGGATCATCCTGCTCTTCCTGTCGCCGGTGCCGAACCTGCGCAGGCTGGAGGACGCCGAGATCCTGCAGGACATCGAGGAGCCCGCCGGGAAGCCCGGCGGGCGCGAGGACGGCAAGGACACCTGAGGTCAACCCGGGATTCGCGCGGACATGCTCCGCGCGATCTCGTCGAGCAGGGCGGCGGGCGCCTGGAGGTAGCTCCAGTGCCCGCCGTCCAGCACGGTGTGGCGGGTCCGGCCGTAGAACTCCCAGCCGCCCATCTGCTCAGGGGGGATCTGCGTGTCCCCCGACCAGCCGATCGTGGTGATCGGGCACGGCAGTTCCACCGGGTCGGTCCGCTCGAAGCGGCCGTAGGCGGCCACGTCGGCGCGCATGACGTTCGCGGCCATCTCCACCAGTTCGGGCAGCGGCTCCGCGCCGCGCGCCCGCATGAGATCCGACACCAGCGCGCCCACCTGCTCCTCGTCGAGCCGCAGGATGCTCGGCCACGACGCCCGGTGCGGAGGGACCATCGAGGAGGCGAACAGGTGGCTGGGCAGCGGGCCGCCGCGCTCCATGAGCAGCAGCGTCGCCTCGTAGCCGATGAAGACGGTGCCGCAGTGGCTGATGAAGCCGAACGGCCGGTCCAGGTAGGGCTCCAGGCCCTTCAGCATCTCGGCGGCGACCTGCGCGTAGCTCTCGAACGACGGCTCGCGCAGCCGGTTCTCCCTGCCGGGCAACTGCACCGGGCACAGCTCGATCCCGTCCACCTCGGTGGGCCACCCGTGGTACATCGACGCCCCGGCACCCGGGTAGGGCAGGCACCACAGCCGTGCCCTCGCCTCGGGGTCGGGGGCGCGCAGCAGCCACGTGGGGCGGCTCCTCCTCCGCCTTCTCTCGGTCATCGTGTGCTTCCTTCCGCCCTGATGGTCTGGATGAGGGTCTCGGGTGTCGGTGCCCTGAGGAACTCGCGCAGCCGGATCCGCACGCCGTAGCGGCTCCCGATCTCCTCGACGAGACGGGTGGCCGACAGGGAGTCGCCGCCGGAGCGGATGAAGTGGTCGCCCAGCGCGCCGCGCGCGCCGAGCGCCCGCTCCCACAGCTCCAGCACCCCCGCCGTCACCGGGTCCGTGCTCCTCTCCCGCCCGCGCGGGGACTCCCCCCAGGAGGGCGCGGGCAGGGCGCGGCGGTCCACCTTGCCGGCCGCGTTCAGCGGCAGCCGCTCCAGCGCCGTCCAGGCGGTCGGAACCATCGGCTCGGGCAGCCGGGCCGAGGCGAAGGCGCGCAGTTCCCCGATCTCGAACCGGGCACCGTCCGCGGCGCTCTCCGTGGCACCCTCCGGAGTGACGGCATGGACGACGTAGGCGCACAGCCTCAGGTCGCCGACGGGACCCGGCACACCCGTGACCACGCACTCGCGCACCCCGGGGTGCCGGAGCAGCACGGCCTCCACCTCCGCGGGCTCCACCCGGTGGCCGCGGATCTTGACCTGCGCATCGACGCGGCCGTGATGCTCCAGCCGCCCGTCAGGCCGCTCCCTGACCAGGTCACCGGTCCGGTAGACACGGCCTCCCCCACCGGCGGGGTCGGGCAGGAAGCGCTCGGCGGTGCGGGCCGCCTCGCCCAGGTAGCCGCGGGCCAGCTCGGGTCCCGACACGAACAGCTCGCCGACCTCGCCCGCCGCGACCGGCCTCAGGTCCGAGGTCAGCACGCCGGCGCCGACCTCGGGCCAGGCACGTCCGATGGGGGGACGGGTCCGCTTGGCGGCCTCGTCGGCGGTGACCGAGGTACAGCGGTCCTCCAGCGGTACCAGGCAGCTGGTCACGCCGTTGGCCTCGGCGGAGCCGTACTCCACCGCGACCTCGAAGGGCAGGTCGGGTGCGGGCCACACGCGCACCGCGTCGCTGCCGACCGTCATGAGCCGCAGCGACGTCTCCGCCGGCCACGGCAGGCCGTACAGCGGTTCGGCGAGCGGCATGTTCACGTACGCGCGGGTGATTCCCGAAGCGACCATCCAGTCACGCAGCTCGGACGGCGAGCCCGCGGTCGCCGCGTCGGCGACGTGCACGCTCGCACCCGAGCAGAGATAGGGCCACAGCTCCACCACCGAGACCGACGAGGCCGGGGGAGCCAGCCAGCTGGAGCGGTCGGCGGGGGTGATGCGGTAGGCCTCGGTGTGGGTGGCGACCCGGTGGGCGATCGCCCGGTGGGTCACCCCGACGAGCTTGGGCCGCCCGGTCGACCCGGAGGTGTGCACCGCGTACGCGAGCTGGTCGGGATGCGCGGGGACGCCGGGCCCTTCGGCGGCGGGTTCGGCGTCCAGGGGGCCGTCGATCACCACGGGACAGCCGTCGAGCACCGGGGCGAGACGGTCCTCGGGCCAGCCGGGGTCGAGCAGCACCGCCGTGCCGCCCGCCTTGCAGACGGCCAGCAGCGCGACGAGCAGCTCGGGGGAGCGGTCCAGCCGTAGCGGGACCGGTGTCTCCGGGCCGACGCCGCGGTGCAGGAGCGACCGGGCCAGGCCGTTGGCACGGGCGTCGAGTTCCCGGTAGGTAAGCGACACGGCCCCGGAGACCAGGGCCGTGCTGTCCGGCGTCTCGAGCGCCCTCTTCTCGAACAGGGTGTGGACGACGTCCACCTGTCCCTCCGTTCACCCGGCCTTGGCGTCGTGGATGCCGCGGACGGGGATCTCGCCGCTGGCGACCTGGTTGAGGATGAGCCTGGCCCACTCCTCCACGCTGCGGTTCATCCGGCGGGCCGCGTCACGCCACGACTGCTCCTGGTCGGCGGGTACGTCTATCTGGATCACGGCCTTCTGCCTGGCGGTCTCCGGGGCCCGGCCGGAGAGGGCGGCGGTGCGGTGCGCCTTGATCTGGCTGCGCAGGCGGTTGCGGGACCAGTTGAAGCGTTCCGCACGGTCCAGCCAGAGCGTCTGCTCGTGCTCGGGGAGCGCGGCCACCTCCGCGTGGTGCTGGAGGCTGAGCCTGTCTCGCCGGCGGGATACCGGGAAGCGCCGGGCGACCCAGGCGTAGTTGCGCAGGGTCTGGATGTCGAGGGAGCTCTCCTCGACCGCTCTCTTGTAGCGGTCGGTGTACTCGTTCTCGCCGTAGACCAGCCAGTCGCCGAGCCACCAGGCGGAGGAGTCGGCGATGAGGGAGATCTGGTGGCCGATCCGGCGCCAGGTGTCGAAGGGAAGGCTCACCGGGAGCTGGAGCCCGGTCCGCCTCGGCTTGGCGGACGCGTCCAGGGCGAGTTTGGAACCCTGGGAAGGGGTGGCGCGCGGGCCGGGGACGGATGGTCTGTCATCACGTGGGGGCGGCGCCTGGCGGTTCGCCTCTCGGTTGGGGGAGAGCACCTGCATGCGACTTTTCCTCCGGATTTCTGTGCATGTGGAGTGAGTCAGGTCGGTACCTTACCCACGGTTTTCGGTAGCGCACTTTCGATCATGAGTAATTTCCTGATGCCCTTTCCGGGGTGCGGCGGAAAGCTGGAATCAGGCCGATGACCAGCGAAAACTCCATTGTCCTTGGCGACTATTTTTGTTCTGTGATATGCGCGCCCAGGCAAAATGCGACCTATTGGAAACGGAATTAGTCCATGACCTATCCAGGGTTTCGGTCCGCGAATACACGCACGGTACGTCGTTACGCGATCGCGTACGGTCTCGCCGTCGTGCTGCCCGCCGCGCTGGCGCTGCTGATGCTGGGGTTCGACGCGGGGACGGCCGCCGGCCCCGTCCCGATGCCCTCGGTGGGGGTGGGCCGGCAGCAGCAGGTGCCGGCCACCCCCCTGCTGCTGTTCTCCATCACCGTGGTCGTCGCGCTGGCCCATCTCGGCGGAGCCGTCCTGAGGCGGCTCGGCCAGCCCCGGGTGATCGGGGAGATGGCCGCCGGCATCGTGCTCGGCCCCTCCCTGCTCGGCGCCGTCTGGCCCGAGGCGTACCGCGCGCTGTTCCCCGGCGCCGTCATGCCCTACCTGAACCTGCTGGCCCAGTTCGGACTGGCCTTCTTCATGTTCCTGGTCGGGCTGGAGCTCCGCGGCGACCTGCTGCGCGGGCGGGGCCGGATCGCGCTGCTCTGCGGCCAGGCGAGCGTGGCCATCCCGTTCGCGCTCGGGGTCGCGCTGGCCCTGCTGATCTACGCGCCGCTGGCGGCCGCGCCCGTCGAGTTCCCGGTCTTCGCGCTGTTCGTCGGCGCCGCGCTGAGCGTCACCGCGTTCCCCGTGCTGGCCAGGATCCTGCTGGAACGCGGGCTCTTCCACACCCCGACCGGGGCGCTGACCATCACCTGCGCCGCCATCGCCGACGTGACCGCGTGGTTGCTGCTGGCCGTGGCGATCACCATGGCCAGGGGCTCCTCACCCGCCGAGGCGCTGCGCACGCTCGGTCTCACCGCGGCCTTCGCCGCCGTCATGGTCGGGGTGGTACGGCCGCTGCTGGCCCGGCTGCTGCGCCGGGGGCTCTCCCAGGAGGCGACGCTGCCCGTCGTCATCGTGGGCCTGCTCGTCTCGGGGCTGCTGACCGAGCTGATCGGCATTCACCTGATCTTCGGCGCGTTCCTGTTCGGCGTCCTGTTCCCCCGCGACGGTGACGTGCGGCTGAGGCGGGTCCGCGAGCGCACCCAGGACTTCACCACTTCCTTCCTGCTGCCGCCCTTCTTCGCCTTCGTCGGGCTCAACACCCAGATCGGGCTGCTCGGCCAGGACCTCGCGATGTGGGGCTGGTGCCTGCTGATCCTCGCCGTCGCGGTGGCGGGCAAGATCGGCGGCGTGCCGGCCGTCGCCAGGCCGCTGGGCGTGCCGTGGCGGGAGGCCTCGCGGCTCGGGGTGCTGATGAACTGCCGGGGCGTGACCGAGCTGGTGATCCTGAGCATCGGCCTCGGTCTCGGCATCATCACCCAGGCGCTTTTCACCATGCTGGTGATCGTCGCGCTGGTCTCCACCGCCGCGACCGCGCCCCTGCTGGAGTTGCTGGACCGCCGGGACGCACGGCGCGATCGTGAGGTACGGGGCACGGCGGAGGCCCGGGTACGCCGGTCCGCCTGAGCGGCCTTTAGGAGGCGCGGGGCAGCACCCGGGGCTCCGCGCCCAGCTCGCGCAGCTTGGCGCGGACCTCGCCGGGACTCTCCCCGGCGACGGTGAGCCGGGAGGTGGCGAACACCTCGCCGTCGGCGTCGGTGATCGGGGCGCCGCTGTAGGGGACCTCGCCGCTGAAGCGGGCGGCGCAGAGATGGTCGCGGAGCTCGGGCCTGGCGTGCAGGGAGAAGATCGGCAACCGGGTGGCCATCGCGGCCAGCCGCATGGTGCCCGACACCCGGGGGTTGATCTCCAGCAGGTGCACCTCGCCGGCCGGGGTCAGCAGGAACTCCGCCTCCAGGTAGCCGTGCGCCTCGGCCAGATCGGCCAGCCGCTTGCCCACGGCTCGCAGCTTGCGGTCCCAGGTGCCGCCGAGCGCCGGGTCCGGGCAGAGCCGCAGCCGCTGCCACGGCGGCACCAGGTCCTGGGTGGTCGGACCCTTCCACACCGGCGGGAAGGTCGCCGTGCCGTGCTCGTCACGGTAGATCAGCACCGAGTACTCGACCCCGTCGACGTACAGCTCGCCCAGCTCGTTGGGGGCCAGACGGCACTCGCCCGCGCGGGCCAGCCGGGTGCCGACACTCTGCGTCCCGTGCCGGTCCTTGATCACCACGGGGGTGTCGGGGCCGGCCTCGGGCAGCGGCTCACCGGCCCGCGCCCACGGTGGGGAGACCAGGCGGTAGCGGTCGAAGAACTCCTTCATCAGGATCTTGTCGCTGCCCAGCGAGGCGCAGAGCCGTGACTGGCACTCGGTCCGGTGGCCGAGCTCGCGGAGCCGGAATGCGAGCAACTGGTCGCGGCCGAGCGTCGCGTGGCTGGAATGGAAGATCACCGTCGCCCGCGGGGCCCGGCCGATCGCCTCCAGCAGCGGGGCCATGTCCACGCCGGCGTCCTCCCCGGTGAAGACGGCCCGGTCCCCGGGGGCGAGGTCGACGAAATGGCCGAACCAGCTCTCCAGGCTGGCGGGGGCGACGGCATGGATAACGGGAAACGTCTGTCGGCTCATTTGGATTACTCCGGAATCGACGCTGGAAACAGGGACGACGTTACGCGGTACGGGCCATCGAGAATGCCTCGTCGAACGCCTCCAGATACGCACCGACCAGCGGTGAGTTCTGTTCCCAGAGGAAATTCACCGGCAATTTCATCCAGCGGGCGAACAATTCTGCGGAACGCGGAAACGGGCGGTCGTTCGCCGTGGCCGCGGCCCGCACCGCGGCGGCGACCTGGGGTGACCAGTCAGGCGCGGTGCCCTGGAAGAGGGGGAAGAGGTGCAGCGGCCGGGTGGCCGGGGCGCGCACCTTCAGACCGCGCTCCTGGCCGGCCGCCACCAGGCCGTCCCTGCTGAACGGGCACTCCGGCGTCACCTCGACGACCCCGTCGTACCACGCGCCCATCGTGACGCCCTCGGCGATGGGGGAGGGACGCACCCCCGGCAGCTCGCCGAGCCCCGAAGACAGGGCCGACACGTTGGCCACCCGGCGCTCCACCAGCTCGTCCAGCCGGTCGAGGTGGCTCTGGGCCAGTACCGCGCCGGGCGTGGAGATGCGGAAGTTGCCGCCGAGACCGGTCAGCAGGAACGGCCGGTAGCGGACGGCGTCGATGGTCAGGTCGGTGCGGTGCCGGAAGTTGGTCAGCAGGCAGGCGCGGGCGAAGACGTCCTCGGAGTCGGTCAGCAGCATGCCGCCCATGCCCCCGGAGACCAGCTTCCTGCCGCCCACACTGAAGATCGCGATATCGCCCAGGGAGCCCACCGGCCGGGAACGGAAGGTGGAGCCGTGGGCGTGCGAGCAGTCCTCGACCAGGGCGAGCCCGCGCCGGGAGGCCACCGCCCGCAGGGCGTCCATGTCGCAGCTGTGGCCCCACAGATGGGTGACGACGATCGCGACGGTACGCGGCGTGACCAGTGCCTCCACGGCCGAGGGGACCACGTTCCCGGTGGCGTCGCCCGCGTCGCAGAGCACCGGCACCGCGCCCAGCAGGAACAGCGGCGAGGCGGTGCTGAAGAACGTGAGGTCCGGGACGATCACCTCGTCACCGGGGCCGATGCCCAGCGCGAAGTAGGCGGCCAGCAGTCCCGCGGTACCCGAGGTGAGCGCCAGGGCGTGGGCGCGGCCGTGCCGCTCGGCGAACGACCGCTCCAGCTCGGCCAGCTCGGGCCCGTAGTCGTAGTCGAACGTGCGCCCCCGCGTCACCAGCTCGGCGACCCTGGCCGCCGTGCCGTCGTCGTAGACCGGCCATTCGAGCGGGTGCGGCGGGCCCGCGAGTCCACCTTCCAGCGAGCTCACGCGTCCAGCTCCCGGCGCGCCACCAGCCTGGTCACCGCGTGGGTGTGCGGCTCCTCGTGGCCGGTGTGGGTGTGGGTGGAGTCGGTGTCGGTGGCGCTCAGCAGGGTCCATCCGTCGTACCTGGCGAGGTACCAGTCGTGGGGCAGCAGGACCGGCAGGCGCATCTCGCCGGCGGGAGGCCGGTAGGCGTGACCGCCGTTGAACATCAGCAGGGCGTTGACCCCTCCCGGGGAGGTCGCGGCCTGGAGCCTGGCGATGACGTCGGCCACCTGCCTCTCGTCCCGCAGCCAGTGCAGGACGCTGCACGCCAGCACCCCGTCGAACGAGCCGGGCGCGAGCCGGGTGGTGCGCGCGTCGCCCCGGCGCCACTCGATCCCGCCGGCCCCACCGCCGGTACTGCCCCAGGCCCGCGCGCCGTTCTCCAGCGCGGCGGCCGACACGTCCATCGCCAGCACCCGCGCGCCCCGCTGGGCGAGTCGCACCGCGTTGCGCCCCTCGCCACATCCCACGTCGAGCACCGTGGGCGCGCCCGCGCCAGGTGCAGCGGAGGGCGGAGCGATCTCCTCGGGTGCCGGGGGCAGCGAGAGCGCGTCCGCCAGGGTGTCGGAGATCCCGTCCGGCCTGCGCCCCCACAGGCAGGTGGTCCGGGTGTAGCGGGCGTCGCAACCACCGTCGTCGTAGCCGTTCGATCGTGTGTGAGGTCTCATCTGGCGGAGGCTAGGCGCGGCCCTGAGCACCGTCAACGGAGGTGGGCGGCCGCCGTGCGCCGCGAGGTCCGCGCGGGTACGAGCCTCGACTTGTCGCGCGCCGAGCTCACCCGGGTGGGGTAGTCGCCGGTGATGCACCCCTCGCAGAGGCCCTCGCCTGCCGCGCTCCCGAGCGTGTGCCGCATGCCCGCCACCGACAGATGCGCCAGGCTCGTCGCGCCGATGATCCGGCACACCTCCTCGATCTCGCGCCCGGTCGCCACCAGCTCACCGGTGTCGACGATGTCCACCCCGTAGTGGCAGGGCGAGATCAGCGGCGGCGCGGCGATCCGCACGTGCACCTCGCTCGCCCCCGACTCGCGCAGCAGCGCGACGATGCGCCGCATGGTGGACCCGCGCACCATCGAGTCGTCGACCACCACGACCCTGGCCCCTTCCACCGGCGAGCCGACGGAGAACTTGCGCCGCAGCTTGCGCTCACGCCGTCGCAGGTCGGGCTCGATGAACGTCCTGCCCACCCGCTCGTCACGGACCAGCGCCCCGGCCAGCGGCAGTCCCGCGGCCCGCGCGTACGCCCGGGTGGAGGCGATGCGG